>NZ_JBVHMR010000020.1:0-135789 GCF_055558375.1 Streptomyces sp. NPDC025793
TCCGCGAACCGAGCCGCGAACACCGGCGAGGAGTCAAGGAGTTCCACCGCCATCCCCACCCACTGCGCACCCTGACCCGGAAACACGAACACCGGATCCCCCAACACCGGCCCCCCACCGGACAACACCCCCGACCCACCCGCCCGCAGCCCCGCCACCAGCTCATCCCGCGAACCACCCACCACCACCGCACGACGCTCGAACACCGAACGCCCCGCCAGAGCACTCGCCACGTCCCGCACCGGCACTTCGGGATACCGCTCCAAGAACTCCACCAACCGCTCCGACAGCAACCGCACACCCCCCTCACCCCGCGCGGACACCATCAACGGCACCACACCAGCCCCACCCACACCACCCACAGCACCCGACCCCGAACCCCCCGGCGCCTCCTCCACGATCACATGCGCATTCGTCCCGCTGGCGCCGAAGGAGGACACGCCCGCCCGACGGGGACGTCCGGTGTCCGGCCAGGAGCGCGTCTCCGTCAGCAGTCGTATCTCTCCCGTGGTCCAGTCGACGTGCGGGGACGGCGCGTCGACGTGGAGGGTGCGCGGCAGCACGCCGTGGCGCATCGCCTGCACCATCTTGATCACACCCGCCACACCCGCGGCGGCCTGCGTATGACCGATGTTCGACTTCACCGACCCCAGCCACAACGGCCGGTCGGCCGAACGTCCTTGCCCGTACGTGGCCAGCAGCGCCCGTGCTTCGATGGGGTCGCCGAGCGTGGTGCCGGTGCCGTGGCCCTCGACGGCGTCGACGTCGTCGGGGCTCAGGCCCGCGTTGCCGAGGGCCGTGCGAATGACGCGCTGCTGCGCCAGGCCGTTCGGCGCCGTCAGACCGTTGGACGCACCGTCCTGGTTGATCGCCGAACCGCGGATCACCGCCAGCACCGGATGGCCGTTGCGTCGCGCGTCCGACAGCCGCTCCAGCAGCAGAAGTCCCACGCCCTCCGAGAACCCGGTGCCGTTGGCGGCGGCCGCGTACGCCTTGCAGCGGCCGTCGGCGGACAGGGCGCCCTGCCTGCTGAACTCGACGAGTGCGGCGGGCGTCGACATGACCGTCGCCCCGCCGGCCAGGGCCAGCGTGCACTCGCCCAGGCGCAGCGACTGCGCGGCCAGGTGCAGGGCGACCAGGGAGGACGAGCACGCCGTGTCCAGCGTGATGGCCGGTCCTTCGAGGCCCAGCGCGTACGCGATGCGCCCGGAGGCGATGCTGGCGGCGGCTCCGTTGCCGAGGTATCCCTCCAGGTTCTCGGGCGCGCGCTCGTAGAGTCCGGGCCCGTAGCCGCCGTGCATGACTCCGGCGAAGACGCCGGTCCGGCTGCCCTTGAGGGAGGGCGGCGCGATGCCCGCGCGTTCGATGGTCTCCCAGGCGGTCTCCAGCAGCAGCCGCTGCTGCGGATCCATCGCCAGCGCCTCACGCGGCGAGATCCCGAAGAACGCGGCGTCGAACCGGCTCACGTCCTCCAGGAACGCCCCCTGACGCGCGGACGACGTGCCGGCGCCGCCGGATTCCTGGTCCAGGAGCCGGTCGAGGTCCCAGCCGCGCTCCGTCGGCAGCGGGCCGACGGCGTCCGTCTCGGCCATGAGCAGGTCCCACAGCTGCCCGGGTGAGTGCGCGCCCGCGGGGTATCGGCAGCCCATCGCGACGATGGCCACCGGCTCGTCCGGGTCGTGGGGCAGCGGCGCCGCGTCGTCCACCGGGGGTGCGGTGTCGAGCAGTTCGTCCGCCAGATGGGCGGCCAGCGCGCTCACCGTCGGGTGGTCGTAGGCGAGGGCGGCCGACAGGGTGCGGCCGGTCGCGGCGGACAGGCGGTCGCGCAGGGCCACCGCGGCCAGCGAGGTGAAGCCGAGTTCGTGCAGGGCCCGGTCGGGGTCCACCTCCTGGGCGGAGCCGAATCCGAGGACCTCGGCCACGGCGGACCGCACCAGGTCGAGCAGCGCCCTGCTCCCGGTGGGCAGCGCGATGTCCACGAGCGGCGCGGCCGTACCGGATGTCGTCGTGTCGGCGTCGGCGGGCGCCTGGGCGTCCGGCCTCAGGCCGACCGAGGGGTTCACGGTGAGCAGCGTGGCGGGCAGCTCGGCCAGTCGTGCGCGGGCGGTCTTCCCCGCCGCGTTGCGGGGGATCTCCGCGACCGTGTGGAACGTGTCGGGCACCTTGAAGTAGGAGAGCTCCCGGCGGCAGGTCTCCAGGAGGGTGCGCGGGTCGATGCCTTCGGGGCCCTCGGGGCCCGGTACGAGATAGGCGACCGGGACCTCGCCGAGCACGTCGTGCGCCTGACCGGCCACGGCGGCGTCGGCCACGCCGGGCACCCGGACCAGGACCTCCTCGACCTCCCGGGGGTGGATGTTCTCCCCGCCTCGGATGATGAGTTCCTTGACCCGCCCGGTGATGGTGAGGTAGCCGGCCGGGTCCCGGCGGCCGAGATCACCGGTGCGGTACCAGCCGTCCTGGAGCACCTCCGCGGTCTCCTCGGGCTGGTTGTGGTAGCCGAGCATGACGGCCGGGCTGTTGACCCACACCTCGCCCTCCTCGGCGCCGACGGCCTCTTCGCCCGTGCGGGGGTGCGTCAGGCGCAGGCCGAGTCCGGGCAGCGGCAGTCCGCAGGAGCCCGGGACATGAGGTCCGCCGGGCGCGTGCGTGGTGATCGCTCCGCCGGTCTCGGTGCTGCCGTAGCTGTCCAGGAGCCGGATGCCGAAGGTGGTCTCGAAGGCCTCGTGGAGCGACGCCGGGCAGGCGGAGCCGGCCACCATGCACACGCGGAGGTCCGGCAGACGGCCCGTGCCGCTCTCCCCGGCCACGTCCACCATGCGGTGGAACAGCGTCGGTACGGCGACCAGGAAGGTGGAGCGGTCCTCGCGTGCGGCGTTCAGGATCTCGTCGGGTGCCGCGCCCTGCATGATGTGTGCCGTGGCGCCGACGGCCAGTACGCCCAGCACGCCGATGTTGTGCGACACCGCGTGGAACAGCGGCATGGGCCACAGCACCCGGCTGTCGGCGGTCATGCCGAGAATGGGCGCGTTGCACACCGCGGTCGCCCACAGCGAGGCCCGCTGGGTCGACACCACTCCCTTGGGACGGCCCGTGGTGCCCGAGGTGTAGAGCATCCAGGCCGGTTCGTCGAGACCGAGGTCGTCGCGCGCCGCGCCGTCCGGCTCGGTGGTGGCGAGGGTGTCGAAGTCCGGGAGCCCGCCGGGCGTCCGGCCGGTTCCGGCCACGACGACGCCGACCGCCTCGCCGCGCCGGGCGATCCTGAGAACCTGCTCCGCTCCGGCGGCCGCGGTGACGACCAGGACGGCGCCGCTGTCGTCGATGTGGTGGGCGAGTTCGGCGTCCGTGGACTGCGGGTTGACGGGGACGCCGACGGCACCGGCGCGGGCGACGGCGACGTAACCCTCCACCATCTCGACGTTGTTGTGCATGCGCAGCAGTACCCGGTCGCCGCGCCGGACGCCCAGGTCCGCCAGGTGTCCGGCGAGTCGGCGCGTGCGTCGTTCCAGTTCCCCGTACGTCACGGAGCGCCGTGCGTCCCGGAACGCGGTCTTCTCCGGGGAGCGACGGGCATGGTCGGTGAGCAGCTCATGCAGCGGCCGGATCAGGTCAGTACGCAACGTGACGCTCACGCCTCTCGGTTTCCAATCGCGTGGGGAACGGAAGTGTGGTGCCGCCGACAAGCCGAACGGTCGTGCCGCGCACGGGCCTTCAACACGCCGCAGCATGGAATCGCAGCGTCAGTATCGCCACGACCTCGTTAGGGGTTTGCCTAGTACTGCGGCGCCGCGTACGGGCGTTTTCGGCCCGGCCCCGTTCCCGGACGAAGCGACGGTGAAACCGGTGTGTCGGTTCCCGTCAACTCCTAGGAGGACCCCCAGTGCCCGGCGGCCGAAAATACGCGGGCCCGGCTCCACGGTGGACCCGGTCCGGAGGCCAAAATGAGTCCTATCTCTCGACAACAGCACGGCTACCGCAGGGCGATGTCCGCCGGCGAGTGGCTCTACGCGGGCATGGCGCCCCGTCACTCCAACATGGTCCAGTTCGTGGTGGAGGGCGCGGGGACGATGGACGAGCGGCGGCTGGCCGACGCCGTGGCCCGTGCCTCGGAGGCCAGTCCCGGTACCAGACTGGTGCGCGACGGCCGCCACCTCGTCGACAGCGGTGTTCCGCCGCGTGTCCGGGTCACGGAGGCGGGCTCGTTCGACGCACGGCTGCTGGACGCGCCCGCGCTGCGGGACGTACTGCGCAGTCCGGGGTCCACGTTCGAGGTGCTCGTCTTCCCGGGCGGCACGCAGGGTCCGGACTGCGCGGAGGCGTCCGTCACCGTCGTCTTCCGGGCGTCGCACGGCGTCACGGACGCCCGTGGGCTGATGCTGTGGATCGAGGACGTGTTCCGGGTCCTGCGGGGCTCGGAGCCGTTGGGTGCGCCGTCCACGCTGAGCAGGGACGAGTTCCTCGAAGACCTGGAGCTGCCCGGCGGGCCGCCGCCGGTCCCCCGGAACGTCGGTGAACTGCTCTGGTCCTCGCCGCTGGGCCCGTTGCCGCGCAGGCCGTCCGGAATCATCTGGCGTCGGCGGTCGGTCGACGGAAGCCACCCGGCGGCGACGGCGAAGGTGGCCGCGGCGGTGGCCGCGGCGTACGGCCCCGACGGCAACGGCCGCTTCATGGTCCCCGTCGACCTGCGCCGGCACGCACCCGGGATCCGCTCGACGGCCTGGCTGTCGCAGGCGTTCGTGCTGGGCGTCGATGCCGGGGACAGCTGGCAGGAGGTGCACGGACGCGCCCTCAAGGCGCTCGCCGACGGCGCGGAGCTGGCGGTGCGCACGGACCCGAAGATGCTGAAGACCCCGCTGCCGCTGATCCGGATGTTCACCTCGGCGGTCGACCGGACCGCCGTGCGGAAGAACCGGTACTCCGCGCTGTCCCACGTCACGCATCTGGGCACCTACGACCTCGCCTCCTTCGACGCGGACGACTTCACGGCGACGGCCCTGTACGCGCTGGGCGGTACGGGCCCCGGGGCACCGCCCTCGATCGACATGGTCGAGAGCGGTGGCCGGACCGAGGTGACCGTGACATGGCAGGACGGACCCGGTATCGCGGAGCGCGCGCAGGCGCTGCTGGACGTGGTCGAGGAGGCCCTGTCGCCCCGGGCGAACCGGGTGTGGACGGGTAACGACACCGCGCGCGAGCTGGTGTCGAGCGCTTCGGTGGTGCGGCGCTTCCGCGAGCAGGTGCGGCGCACGCCGGACCGTGTCGCGCTGAGCGGTCCCGAAGGGCCGGTGACCTACCGCGAGTTGAGCCGACGGGCCGACGCGGTGGCCAGGGCGCTGCGGGACCGGGGCGTGGGTCCCGGGACGGTGGTGGGACTGCTCGCGGATCGTTCGGCGGCACTGGTGGCGGGCGTGTGGGGAGTCCTGCGGGCGGGTGCCTGCTATCTGCCGTTGGACGCGCAGCATCCGGACGCCCGGTTGGCCGGCCTGTTGTCGGATGCGGGGGCGGCGTACTGCCTGGTACAGGAGGCCCACGGGCAACGGGCGGTCGTACCGGAGGGCTGTGAGCGGCTGGCGCTCGGCGAGCTGGCGGCGCCTGCCGGTCCGGAGGACGGCGACGAACCGCCGTTCGTGGACGTCGAGGTGTCCCCGGACGACCTGGCCTACGTGATCTACACCTCCGGCTCCACCGGCCGGCCCAAGGGTGTGCAGATCGAGCACCGCAGCCTGACGCACTATGTCGAGTGGGCCACACGGGAGTTCGGGGTGGCCGCGGACACCCGGTTGCCGCTGGTCACCTCTCCGTCGTTCGACGTCACGGGCACCTCGGTCTTCCTGCCGCTGCTGGCGGGCGGAGAGGTCGTCCTGATGCCGCAGGAGCCGAGCCATCTGTCGCTGCGGCAGTTGCTGCAGAACTCCGGCGCCACCATGCTCAATCTGACACCGTCCCATCTGGACCTCATCGGGCAGCTCGGCATCGCGCCGACCGGGTACCGCAGCGTGGTCGTGGTCGGTGAGCAACTGCGGGTGGAAGTCGCCGCGCGGGCCCAGGAGATGTTCGGGCCGCAGTGCCGGATCATCAATCTCTACGGTCCCACCGAGGCGACGATCGGCTGCACCACCCACACCTTCAGGGCCGGCGACGACACCGGCATCGCCGTACCGATCGGGCTGCCGGGCGACAACACCCGTGTGCATCTGCTGGACGCGGGGCGCCGTTTCGTGGCACCGGGGGAGGTCGGGGAGATGTACCTGGGCGGCGTGCAACTGGCCCGTGGATACCTGGGCCGTCCCGATCTGGACCGTGAACGCTTCGTCCGTCTCGCCGACGGCAGCCGGGTCTACCGGACCGGTGACCTCGCCCGCGTGACGCCCTCGGGCAGCCTGGAGTTCGTCGGGCGCATCGACGACCAGGTGAAGGTGCGAGGCCACCGGGTCGAGCCGGCCGAGGTGGCGCGGACACTGGAGGACCATCCAGAGGTGACACGGGCGGTGGTGATCGCCAAGGCCCGGCCGGGGAGTACGTCGAAGGCGTTGTACGCGTACGTGGTCACCGGCCTCGCAGCGGAGGAGCGGGACTCTCTCACGAAGGAGTTGACGGCGTACGTCACGGAGCGTCTGCCCCGGTACATGGTTCCCGCGGCGATCACGGCGTTGTCCGAACTCCCCTACACGGTGAGCGGCAAGGTCGACACGAAGGCCCTTCCGGACGCCTTCGGGGAGGCTCCAGGGGCCGATGCGGACGCGGTCGCGGCTCCGCAGGGGCCCCTCGACCCGATGGAGGAGGCGGTGGCCGAGGTGTGGGCACGCACCCTCGGGGTGGAGCGCTCCCGGCTGGAGGGCCGCTCGGACTTCCACCGGCTGGGCGGGGACTCGCTGTCCCTGCTCACCATGATCGCCGGGGTGTGCCGGTCCGTGCTGGACGCCGAGGGAGAGGAAGCCTTCATGGCGGAGCTGGCGCAGATCGTGGGAGAGCCCACGCTGGATCAGGTGGTCGCCCTGTGCCGGAAGGTGACGTCATCGCCGAACGCGGCTGAGCGCCCCTGATCCGCAACGGCGGGGCAGGGCCGTCGCGGTCACGCCGACTGCTCCTTCTCCGTGTCCTTCCCTGCGTCCTTCTCCGTGTCGGCGCGTTGGGCGGGGATGGCGCGGTCGTTCTGAAGGAGCCAGAGTTCGCGGAACAGGCCCGGTGTGGTGGTGAGTTCTTCGAAGGTTCCGGTCTGGATGATCCGGCCGTGGTCCAGGACGACGATCCTGTCGGCGATGGCCACGTTGGCGAGCCGGTGTGTCACGAGGACGACGGCGCGGTCCTCGGCGACTTCGCGCAGGCCGGTGAAGATCCGGTGTTCGGCGCGGGCGTCGAGGGCGCTGGTCGGTTCGTCCATGACCAGGAGTCCGGCTCGGCGGTGGAAGGCGCGGGCGATGGCGATGCGCTGCCACTGTCCGCCGGAGAGCTCGACGCCGCCGAACCATTCACGCGCGAGCAGGGTGTCCAGGCCGCTGCGGAGGTTGTCGACGACTTCGTGGGCTCCGGCGCGTTCCGCGGCCCGGTGGACGGTCCGGTCGCCGCCGTGGGGCTGCCCGAGGGTGATGTTCTCACGGGCCGTGAGCGGCCAGTGGGCGAAGTCCTGGGGGACGACCGCGGTCTGCTGCCACAGGGCGTGGGGGTCGAACTCGCCGGTGTCGCGGCCGTCCCAGGTGACGCGGCCGCGGGTGGGCAGGTACAGGCCGGACAGGAGCTTGGACAGGGTGGTCTTGCCGGATCCGTTCTCGCCGACCAGGGCGAGGACTTCGCCGCGGCGGACCTCCAGGGTGACGCCGTCCAGTGCGGGCTTGTCGGCACCGGGGTAGACGTAGGTGAGGTTCTCCGTCCTGACGGTGTCCGGGGAGGCGGGAGAGCGGGTTCCGCGGTTCATGCGGTGGCCGCCGGCTTCCTCGATGAAGTCGACCCAGTCGTCGAAGTACAGGCCGGTGCGGAAGAGCTGGGTGCCGTAGCCGACGAGGCCGCGCAGGGACGAGCCGACGGTGCGCAGGGCGAACACCGCGGTTCCGGCGGAGGCCACGGACATGTGGCCGGTCGCCAGGAGTGCCGCGAGCGCGCTCCAGACGACGAGGGAGCCGACGCCGCCCGCGAGGGCGCCGAGGAGTTGGAAGCGGCCTCCCCGGTTGATGGCGTGGTCGGTGATGGTGTCCACGCGGGCGCCGATCTTCCGGTACAGGCCGAGGAGGAAGGGGGCCATGGTGCCGGCCCGGACCTGGTCGGCGGTCTCCTTGTCCACGATGTACCAGCGCAGCAGGGCGAGGATGCGCCGCTCGGACGACATGGCACGGCTGGCCTCGTAGGTGACCTGGGCGCTCTTCATGCTGGCGAGCCCTTGCGGGAGGACGGCCAGGAGGAGCAGCGGGAGGAGGACCGGGTGCAAGGCGGTCAGGACGCCGGCGGCGGCGATGATGGAGGCGAGGCAGGCCATGAGCTGCTGGGACTGGGTGATCAGGTCCTGGGCGAGTTCGGCGCCCCGGTCGGCGTTGTCCCACCTGTCGTTGAAGCCCGGCTGGTCGTAGGCGGTCAGCTCGGCCGCCACGGCCGCGTTCAGCATCTCCAGCTCGGCTTCGCGGGAGATCCGCGGGGACAGCCGCCAGGACAGGTTCGTGATGGCGATGGCGAGGAGCGCCCGGGCGCCGGCCGCGACGGCGAGGGCGGTGATGGCCGGGACGGCGCTGGTGAGCCGGTCCTGGATGTGCCCGGAGGCGACCAGCGCGGTGATGGTGCTGGTCGTGGCGACCAGGCCGAACGCTTCCAGACCGGCGGAGAGTCCCTGGCAGGTCAGCAGGGAGACGACGGCCCGCCGGTCGATCTTCCAGGCGAGAGCCAGGGCGCGGCGCATGAGGTACGGCAGCCGCCGGGCCATCCCCCACGTGGTGACGGGGTGGCGGCGCAGGACGGTGAGCCGAGGGGACTCGAACCGGAGTTCCTCGGCCGGTTTGCCGGAGGGGGGTTCGTCGGAGGCGGGTTCGTCAGGATCACTGCCTGTGCTCAAGTCGGTCCTTCCGCCGGGGAGTTGGGCACCCAGAGTGCGCCATATCGGACGTTCCCGGGAATGGCGCGGGCGTAAGATCCACTCGAACTCGTGAACCGCGCGG
The DNA here is from genome assembly GCF_055558375.1 of Streptomyces sp. NPDC025793. Lineage (NCBI taxonomy): Bacteria > Bacillati > Actinomycetota > Actinomycetes > Kitasatosporales > Streptomycetaceae > Streptomyces > Streptomyces sp. NPDC025793. Next base: position 9,135 of record NZ_JBVHMR010000020.1, read on the forward strand.
CGTGCCGACGTGCCCATCAGGCAAGATCCTTCATGCAAACATTTGATCTCTCCATGGGAAAGTCATTAAGGTCATGCTCCAGTCCTCGCTCAGGTGATCACTCAAGGCCGAAGGAGCTCACCCCTGTGGCGTCCCATCGTCGACCCAAGCAGCCGAGCCGCACCCGTGTGACCGTGCTGACCACCGCGGCCGCCGCTGCCGTCGCGCTCAGTGCGAACGCCGCCGATGCCGCGCCGCGCGAGAAGCCCGGCAAGGACGAGGTCAAGGCGAAGGTCGACGAGCTCTACGAGCAGGCGGAGCAGGCCACCGAGAAGTACAACGGGGCCAAGGAGAAGCAGCAGAAGCTGCAGAAGGAGATCTCCACCCTGCAGGACGGCGTCGCGCGGGGTCAGCAGGATCTCAACAGGCTGCGCGACGGCCTGGGTTCGCTGGCCACGGCCCAGTACCGCTCCGGCGGCATCGACCCCTCGGTCCAGCTCTTCCTGTCCTCCGACCCGGACGACTTCCTCGACAGGGCCTCCACGCTCGACCAGTTGAGCGCCCAGCAGGTCGAGGCCCTGAAGAAGATCCAGGACAGACAGCGCGAACTCACCCAGGAGCGCACCGAGGCCACCGAGAAGCTCAAGGACCTCGCCGCCACCCGCACCGAGCTGGGCGCCAGGAAGAAGGAAGTCCAGAGCAAGCTCGCGGCGGCACAGAAGCTGCTCAACACTCTGACCGCCAAGGAGAAGGCCGCGCTCGCCACCGAGCAGGCGCGGGCCGACCGCTCCGCCACCCAGCGCGTGGACCTCGGCGACGCCGGCTCCGCCTCCGGCCGCGCCTCCGCCGCCTTCGCCGCCGCCCAGAGCCAGCTCGGCAAGCCGTACGTCTACGGCGCCACCGGCACCGCCTCCTACGACTGCTCCGGCCTGACCTCGTGGGCCTACGCGCAGGCCGGCGTCTCCCTGCCGCGCACCTCCGAGGCCCAGACCGGCGCCGGCACCCGCCTCACCCGGAGCCAGCTCCAGGTCGGCGATCTGGTCTTCTTCTTCAACGACCTGCACCACGTCGGCCTGTACGCGGGCAACGGCCAGATCCTGCACGCCCCCCGGACCGGCACGGTCGTACGGTACGAGTCGATGGACACCATCGGCGGACCGTTCATGTTCGGCGTCCGCGTCTGAGCGGACTGCCCGCGCTCGCGGGCGGGCCGCGCGGCGGCGCGCTGAGTGTGCGTCACCTCCCTGCTGCCCGGCCTTCGTCGGCTTACCTTCTGTGCCAGCACAGAAAGGTTTGTCGTGCGGGTACTGTTCACCACGCTCGGTAGTCCCTCCCACGGCCGCGCCCAGTTGCCCCTGGCCCGGGCGCTCGCGGCGGCCGGCCACGACGTGCTCGTGGCCACCGCTCCGTCCCTCGTCCCGCTGTTCGCGCAGGACGACGTCCGGGTGAGCACCTGCGTCGGCGAGTTCTCCGTGGGGTCCTTCATCACGGCGGACGTGCTCGCGTCGGCGTCCCGGACCGGTCCGGAAGGAGAGGCGCGGCAGGGTCTGCTGGAGCGGGCCCTGCTCCTGGCGATGTCCGGGCCGATGGCCAGGAGTCTCCTGGAGCGGATCCTGCCGGTGGCACGGGAGTTCCGCCCCGAGCTGATCCTCCGTGACGGCATGGACCTCGGCTCCTGCCTGATCGCGGAACACCTCGGCATCCCGCAGCTGCCCACCCCGTCGGGCGCCGGGAACGCCGTCGATGCCGCCCAGGTGCTGCCCCGCCTCAACGCCGTACGGCGGGAACAGGGGCTGCCCGCCCAGGAGGACCCGCTGTCGCTCGTCCCCCACGGGCGCATCGACTACGTACCGGCGGCCTTCTCGTTCGCCCGGCACCTGCCCCCGTCGTGGGCGTACCGGCAGACCGTGGCCGTGGACCGCCGCTCGGTCCTGCCGCGGTGGATCGCGGAACTGCCCACCGACCGCCCCCTGGTGTTCGCCGCGCTCGGCACCGCGCTCCCCTTGATCCGGCAGCAGACGGCCGCGGCGCCCGCTCAGGAGCAGCCGCCGGTCCCGCTGCCCGACCCGGTGGTGACGCTGCGGTCGATGATCGGGGCGGCCGAGCGGCTGGAGGAGTGCACCGTCGTCGTCGCCACCTCGGGCCTCCCGGCGGACACCGAGGGTCTGCCCGCGCATGTGCGCGTCACCGACCGGGTACCCCAGCCCCTGCTGCTGGAGTCCGTCGACGCGTTCCTCACCCACGGCGGCTTCAACAGCATCCGCGAGTCGCTGCGCACGGCCACCCCCATGGCGGTACTGCCGCAGTTCGGCGACCAGTTGGCCAACGCGCGCCGCGTGCAGGAGCTCGGGCTCGGCCGCGCGGCCGACGACAGCACGCCGGACGGCATCGCCGCGACCGTACGCGAGACGCTGACCGACGCACACATCCGCGCCCGGACCCGCGAGGCCCGGCTGGCCATGCTGGCCCTGCCGGAGATCGAGAGCGCCGTCGACGACCTGAGGAAACTCGTCTGACCTTATTGACGCGAACATGGCCACGCCTTACGTTCTGAGCGACCCACCGAACTACGTTCGATATATCGAGCATGACTGTTGTTCGTCCTCAAGGGCCCGCACCCCTCCTGGAGCACGCATGGCCACCTCCCGCCGTCAGTTCCTCGGCCTCACGGCCGCCACGCCCCTGGCCGTGACCGGCGCGCTGGGCCTCGGCGCCACAGCCGCGCAGGCGGCCGACCCGGCGTACGTGATGTGCTACTTCACCGAGTCGACCAGCCTCGGCGACGGCACGGACTACGGCCTCCACCTGGCCGTCAGCCAGGACGCGCTGGAATGGACACCGCTGAACCAGAACAACCCCGTCGTCACGCCCACCGAAGGCGACCTCGGCCTGCGCGACCCGTTCGTCCTGCGCAGGCAGGACGGCACGTTCGTCGTCCTCGCCACCGACCTGAAGGGCACCGACTGGAACTACGTCAGCCAGTACATCCACGTCTGGTACTCGACCGACCTGTGCACCTTCACCGGCTACCACCGGCTGAAGCTGCACGACATGAACACCCACGCCTGGGCGCCGGAGGCGTTCTGGGACGCGAGCCGGGGCCAGTACGCGGTGATCTACTCGGCCGTCGACGCCGGCGGCCACAACGTCATCATGGTGAACTACACCACCGACTTCCTGACCGCCTCCGCACCCCAGGTCTTCTTCGACCCGGGCTACGACGTCATCGACGGCGACATGGCGGTAGGCGTGGGCGGCGTCAACTACCTCTACTTCAAGAAGAACCAGACACTGGTGGGCGCCCGCTCCACGTCGCTCGCCCCGGGGAGCTTCACGGAGTTCGGCACGGCCGTCGCGCACGGCGGCACCGAGGCGCCGGAACTGGTCGAGTCCCCGACTTCCAGCACCTGGTACCTCTACGGCGACACCTACACCCCCAACGGCGTCTTCTACGTCTGGCAGTCCGGTGACCTGTCCACGGGTACCTGGATCGCACGCGACCAGAAGACCTACACCCAGCCGGTCAACTCCAAGCACTGCGGCATCCACGCGATCACCTCGGCGGAGTACGCCAAGCTCCTGGCCTACTGGGGCACTCCGCAGTGGAACCGCCTCAAGTCGTACAACCACCCGGACCGTTACGTCCGTCACTCCGACTTCGTGGGCCGCATCGACGCCTACCCCATCGACCCGTATCTCGACTCGGAGTGGAAGCTGGTCCCCGGTCTCGCGGACCCGGCAGGCGTCTCCTTCCAGTCGGTCAACTACCCGACGCGCTACCTGCGTCACTACGACTACCGGCTCCGACTCGACGCCGGCGACGGCACGTCCACGTTCGCCGGGGACGCGACCTTCTACCGCACACCGGGCCTGGCGGACGCGAGCTGGGCCTCGTTCCGGTCGTACAACAACCCGGCGCGCCACATCCGCCACTCCGACTACGTCCTGCGCATCGACCCGATCTCCACGGCCACGGACCAGCAGGACGCGACCTTCCGGGTCGGGTACTGAGCCCGCACTCGCACGCGGGCGGCGGTGTCACTCCGGAAAATCGATGGAGCGGATCTCCTCGATGACGTGGTAGCCGGCGCTGGTGTACAGGTTCATCGCCACCTCGTTGCCACCCCACACGGTGAACATCAGCGCCGAGTCGCCCCCCGCGACCGTCGCCCGCTCGCCGACCGCCATCGCGGCCCGGCCGTATCCCTTGCCGCGATGCTCCTCCTGGACGTGCAGCGAGTATCCATAGGTGACTCCCGGCAGATGACCGTGCCTCAGCCAGCCGGTGCCGATCGCCTCGCCTTCCGCTTCGAGCACCAGGAACGTGTTGTCGGGCGTCGCCAGTCCCTCGGGAATCAGCTTGGCGAAGTCGCGGTCGGACTTCCGCTCGGCCTCTTTCGCGCCCAGGGTCCCCGAGCGGACGATGTCACCGGCGTAGGAGGCCTTCTCGGCGGCGAGCCAGCCGGGATACTCGTCCTGTGTCATCGATCGCGCGCCGACGCCGTCGAGGAGTTCCGGCGGGGTGTCGATGCGGCGCACCCTGAGCTGGCCGCGCAGGCCGTAACCGCCGAACAGGTCGCCCGCGGGTTCGGCGAGCGGGACGTCCAGCCGGCGCGCGCCGCGCTGTGCGCACCACCCTTCGGCCCAGTCCCGGGCCGCCTGCTCGTACCCCCGGCCGGCATGGTGCGGGTCCACGCGCAGGTCGCAGACGCGGCCCGCGAGCTCGCCCCTGCTGTCGGCCACGAGCACGGCGACGTGCCCCACCCGGATCCCGGCGTCCGTGATCTCGGCGACGGTCCAGTCGCCGATGTCGGCACATACGCCGTCGAGCATCCGCTCCCCCGCGGCCGCGTCGAGCCCGACCGCCGTGTAGGAGGCGCGTCGCCGTCGTTCGAAGTCCTGTCGCCAATGCGTGGTGTCGCCGAGCACGCCGAATTCCGTCACGTGAGCACAGTAGTCAGGTTGTCATGGACCTGTGTGGGCATTTTTCGGTGCCGGGCCGTGGGCGTGCTGCCGCTCGGCCACCGACGCGGCATGCTCGCGCACATGGTCGAGGAACCGCGCGCAACTCGGTGCGGGAGGGCCCGCTGTTCGCCGTGTGCCCGCGGGACGCCGGTGTGCCGGCAGCGGTGACGCCGTCGCCGCGGCGGTGCGGACGGCCGCGCTCCGCGCGATGTCCAAACTGCGGCTCATCGCGCGGCCGGAGGCCGTGTGCGCCTCCTGGCCCGATCGCCGCAGTGCCCGGTACCGCGGCGGCTGCATCCCGGCCGTCGTGTCCGGGCCGAGCGCTCCCCCACCCGTCGTAGGCGTGCGCCGCCCTACGACCCGTCCCGCATCGGGGCGACACCGCGCCACGACGGCCGGTCCGACTTCCGTGCTCCCATGCCTCCTCGTGTGCGCACTTGCCAGCCAAGCTGATGGGTCGTCAGGAAATCGGGCGGTGGCACGCGGCGGCGCACTGGATCGCGTGAGCTCTGCGCGCCTTGTGAGCGCCCGGGCGGCACTGCCGTACTGCCTACAGCCCGTCGGACCGACCGGCGGGCGGGAACCGCAGTGGAGAGGAAGGCCCATGACCGCACGACGGCCCCACCGCCGCACCGTGCCCCCACGGCTCCTGCCGTCGCTCCGCACCGCCCTCGCCCTCGGCGGCTTCGGCATCGTCCTGCCGCTCCTCGCACCGGCCGCCGGCCACGCGGCCTCCGGCACCGCGTGGGACCGGGTCGCCGGCTGCGAGAGCGGCGGCAACTGGAGCATCAACACCGGCAACGGGTTCTACGGCGGGTTGCAGTTCACCCGGTCGACCTGGGCGGCATACGGCGGGACCGCGTACGCGCCGCGGGCCGATCTGGCGAGCCGGGCGGAGCAGATCAACGTGGCGGAAGCGGTCCTCGCCCAGCAGGGGCCGGGGGCCTGGCCGGTCTGCTCGGTACGGGCGAACCTCACGCGGAGCAGCGGGCGGAGTGCGCCGGTCGCACGCCCCGCCACTCCCCTGCGCACCGCCACTCCCCCGCGCATCGCCCCCGAGTCCCGCCCGCACACCACGACCGGCCACCGCTCCGGCGCCTCCTACACCGTGCACGAGGGCGACACCCTGTCCGCAGTCGCGCAGCAGGCGGCCGTCCCCGGCGGCTGGCACCGGCTGTACGACACCAACCGGAACGTCATCGGCCCGGACCCGGACATGATCCGGCCGGGACAGCGACTCGCGCTGCCCGCCGCCGGCTAGCGGGTTTGTCCGCCGACCGGCGAGCCCGTGCGGTCGGGCGAGGAGCGGCACCCCTCGCCCGGCCGGCCGGGCCCGCGGGTTCGGCGCCGTCGCGTCAGATCACCGCGTCGGCGAACATGAAGGCGGCCACCGCCAGCAGCACCACAGCGAAGATCCGCCGCAGAGTCCCGCCCTTCACCTTCGCCCCCAGGCGTCTGCCGTCCCACGCCCCGAGGATCGCGGCGCCCGCGAAGGGGCCGACGACCGCCCAGTCGAGGCGGTCCACGGTGCCGCCGCGCAGGCCCAGCGCCGCCAGGGAGTTGACGGTGATGACCAACAGGCTTGTGCCCACCGCCTCGCGCATGCGCAGGCCGAGCACTCCCACGAGGGCCGGCACGGCGAGGAAGCCGCCGCCGACCCCGAGGACGCCGGTCACCGTGCCGAGTCCGGCGCCGGCCGCCGCCGCGCGCCCGGCCCTGACCTCCCGTACGGCGCCGTCCTGCGCCCCGGGTCGCAGCATGCGGACCGCCGCGACGGCCGCGACCAGCGCGAAACCGGCCGACAACACACCCGCCGGGAGGTGCCCGGCGAGCACGGAGCCCAGCATCGCCGGGCCGATGCCCGCCGCCGCGAAGAGCAGCCCCGTGCCCCAGCGGACATGACCGTCCCGGGCGTGCGCGGTCAGTGCGGTGCCCGAGGTGAGGGCCACGATCACGAGTCCGGCGGTGGTGGCCGCCACCGGGGTGAAGCCGAGCAGGTAGATCAGGGCGGGTACGGCCAGGACGCTGCCACCGCCGCCGAGCGCGCCCAGCGCCAGCCCGATCACCGCGCCGGCCACGACGGCGAGGATCAGGGCACTCACGCGACCGTGCCGCGCAGGCCCCGCGCGTCCACCACCGGAAGCCCGGCCTCCGCCCAGTCCCGCATGCCGCCGATCACGTCGACAGCCTCGACGCCGTGGGTGCCCAGCAGTTCGGCGGCCTGCCGCGAGCGGTTGCCCGAGCGGCAGATGACGATCAGGCACCGCCCCCGGACCTCGTACGGCAGCGGCCTGCCCTCGTAGAGCGCGGTGAGCGACAGGTGGACGGCTCCGGGGACATGGCCCGCGTTCCATTCGTCCGGTTCCCGGACGTCCAGCAGGACGGGCGTGCCGGCGTCGTCGCACGCCGTGTCCCGCACGGCGTGTCCGGTGCGTTCGGCCGCTTCCTGCACGGTGATCCGGCCTGTGCCGGAAGGGGGTGACTCCATGGGGGCGCTCCTCGCCTCTCGTGCGGATCGGGATGTCGGGCGGGCTCAGGCGGTGCGGAGGGGGAGCCCGCTCGCCCCGGCCGTGTCGAAGGTGTCGTCGACGGCGACGACGGCACGGCCTGCCGCGTCGAGCAGCGAGGCGGCGATGGCGGCGCGCACGCCGCCCGCGCAGTGCACCCAGACCTCGCCGGCCGGCACCTCGCCGAGGCGGCGGTGCAGGGTGTGCAGCGGGATGTGCACCGAGCCCTCGATGAATCCGGCGGCCCGCTCCCGGGCACGGCGGACATCCAGTACGAGCGTGCCCTCGGCCGGGTGCCGTGCGGCGAGGTCCGCGAAGCGGGCGCGGGGGAAGGCGGCCAGGGCCTCGCCGTCGGTCGTCCAGGCGGACGGGTCTCCGGTGGCGGCGGCGGCCGGGCGGTCGATGCCGACGCGCACCAACTCGCGCTGGGCGCCAGCCAGTTGCTCGGGCGACTCCGCCAGGAGTGTGACCGGCCTGCCCCAGGGGATCAACCAGGCCAGATAGGTGGCCAGTTGGCCCTCGGCCTCGAAGTTGTAGGCGCCGGCGACATGCCCTTCGGCGAACGCGACGCGGTTGCGCAGGTCGACCACCCACTCCCCGGCGGCCAGCCGTGCCGCGATCTCCCCGGCGTCGGCGACGGCGGGCGGGGTGAGGTCGACGGGTGCCGGTCCGGCGGAGTTGGCGGGGCCCATGTGCGCGTAGTACGCGGGGACGTCGTCGAGTCCCGCGAGCATGCGGGGGACGAAGGTGTCGGCGTCCTCGGTGAGTGCCTCGTTGGACGCCTTCTCCTTGCCGATGGTGGTCTCGCTCCCGTCGGCCCGTCCGGCGGAGCAGAAGCTGCCGAATCCGTGCGTCGGCAACACGGCGGTGGTGTCGGGCAGTTCGGCGGCGAGGCGGTGGGCGGAGGCGTGCTGGGCGCGGGCCAGGTGTTCGGTGAGGCGGGGTTCGACCAGGTCGGGGCGGCCGACGGTGCCGATCAGCAGCGAGCCTCCCGTGAACACCGCGACCGCCGTGCCGCGTTCCTCCAGGACGTAGGCGGTGTGGTGCGGGGTGTGTCCGGGGGTCGCGAGGGCACGCAGAGCGAGGTCCGCGTCGAGGACCGTGCGGTCGCCGTCGTGCACGGGTACGCGCGCGAAGGACACACCGGCCCCGGCGGGTACGAGGTAGGCGGCGCCGGTGAGCCGGGCGAGTGCCAGGCCCCCGGTGACGTAGTCGTTGTGGAGGTGGGTCTCGACCACATGGGAGATCCGCACGCCCCTGCGGGCCGCGGCCTCCAGCACCCGGTCGGCGTCGCGCGGCGGGTCGACGGCCACGGCCGTGCGCCGGCCGCCCGCCAGATAGCTGCGGTTGCCGAGCCCGGCCACCTCGATCGTGTCGACGAAGAACATGTCAGGCATTCCCTCCACGCGGACCCACCGTCAACTGGTGTGCGGCGACGGCTGATTCGCCGCGCGGCTCCGTTCCGTCACCGCACGGCATCGAGTCGCCGTCCGCTCCGGGCCGGACGGGTGAACCGGGATCCCGCGGGGTCGAGGCGGTAGCCGGCCCGGGCGTCGAACTGCGCGAGGACGCTGAAGCGGTCGGCGCGGATCAGCGTGGTGCGCCACTCGACGGTGCGTCCCTGGGTGCGGCCGAGCCGCTGGATGGAGAACGCGGCCACGCCCTCGGGAAGGCCGAGCAGCCGTCGCTCGGCGGGAGTCGGGACGAGCGCGTGGATGCGCTCCTCGCCGCCGACGAGCCTGATGCCGCACCGCTCGGCGAGCTCGTCGTAGAGCCCCGTGTGACCGAAGTCGGCGTCGAGCAGCGCGCGGGCGTCCGCGGCGAGCAGCCACACCTTGTCGTGGGCCAGTGGTTCCCCGTCGGCGAGGCGGATGCGCTCCAGATACAGCAGAGGCGTGGACTCCTCCATGCCCAGCCGTACCGCCACATGGGCGTCGGCGCGGACGTCGAGGGTGCGGACGATGCTGCGCTGTTCGAGCCCGGCCGCCTCCACGGAGGCGAACAGGCTGTAGAGGGCGCCGAGGGGCTGCTCGATGCCGGCCTCGCCCACCGGTCGCTGCCGTCGCCCTCGCGCGGCGGTGACCAGGCCTTCCTCCCGCAGCTCGCGCAGCGCCGCGCGAATGGTGTGCCGGCTCACCCCGTACCGCGCGGCCAGTTCGTTCTCACCGGGGAAGGAGTCGACGAACTCCCCCTGCGCCAGACGGCCCCGCAGGTCGTCCCGCACATGCCGCCACAGCGGAGTCCCGCCCCGGCCCGCCGAGGCAGTGGGGTCCTCACCCATGCCGCTCACCACCCATGCCCTTCACCCTCGATCACCGTTCTTGTGTACGTATATTTGGAAAGTTAATGTACGTACATTAACTCGAACGGACGCACGAGGGAAGGCGCACATGACGATCGACGCTCACCACAGGGTCCTGATCGTGGGCGGCGGAAGCGCCGGCATCAGCGTCGCTGCCCGTTTGCGGCGCGGCGGTGTCGACGGCATCGGTCTGGTCGAGCCGTCGGCGACGCACTACTACCAGCCGCTGTGGACGCTGGTCGGCGGAGGCCGGGCCGGCGCCCGGACCAGCGCCCGCCCGCAGCGGTCCGTGCTGCCGCGAAACGTCTCCTGGATCCGCGGCCGCGTGGAGAGCGTCGACCCCGGGCAGCGGACGGTCGGTACCTCCGACGGCAGGACCCTCGGCTACGACCGGCTCGTCGTCTGCCCCGGCATCCAGCTCGACTGGGACCGGGTGCCCGGGATGGCCGAGGCCGTCACCACACCGCACACCTCCAGCAACTACACATACGAACTGGCTCCCAAGACCTGGGAGTTGATTCGCTCGATGCGCTCGGGCACCGCCGTGTTCACCATGCCGGCGGGCCCGATCAAGTGCGGCGGAGCCCCACAGAAGATCGCCTACCTCGCCGCGGACCACTGGCGCGAGCAGGGGGTCCTGAAGGACATACGGGTGGTGCTCGTGCTGCCCACGCCGGGCATGTTCGGGGTTCCCGTGTTCGCGAGGGAACTGGAACGGGTCGCGGCCCGCTACGGCATCGAGGTGCGCACGAACAGCGAACTGACCGAGGTGGATCCGGACGGCCGCGCCGCCGTCGTCGTCGACCACGCGTCCGGCGCCAAGGACTCGATCCGCTTCGACATGTTGCACCTGGTGCCGCCGCAGTCGGCGCCCGACTGGCTCAAGGCGACGCCGCTGGCCGATCCGGCCGATCCCGCCGGGTACGTGGAGATCGACAGGCACACCCTGCGCCATGTGCGCCACCCCGAGATCTTCGCCCTCGGTGACGCCGGCTCCTCGCCCAACTCCAAGACCGGGGCCGCGATCCGCAAGCAGGCGCCGGTCGTCGCGCGCAACGTCGCCGCGAGCCTGGCGGGCGCGGGCGCGCTGCCCGCGTCGTACGACGGATACTCGTCCTGCCCGATCACCACGTCACGGCACAGCATGCTGCTCGCCGAGTTCGACTACACGCTGCGGCCCCGTCGCACCTTCCCCCTCCTCGACACGACCCGCGAGCGCCGGGACATGTGGTACCTCAAGCGGTACGGCCTGCCGTTCCTCTACTGGAACCTGATGCTGCGCGGCCTCGCCTGACTTTCGGTCCGCCTGCCCTGCCCTACGCGAGCGTCTCGGCGCCGATGACCTCGTGGGTGACCCACCGGGCGACACCCGCCGGGTACGGCGCCGGCAGGCCGAGGACGATGTGCCGGAAGCCGGCGTCGAGGGCCTCGGCGACGGCGTCGCGGGTGGTGTCGGGGCGGTCGTAGGAGACGGGCAGGTGCATCGAGCGGGTGATCGTGGCCGGGTCGCGGCCGATCTCGGCGCACGCGCGGTCCAGCAGGGCGCTGCGCCGGACGGCGTCGGCGATGTCTCCACCGGGGATGTTCCAGGCGTCGGCGTGCTCGGCGACCACGCGGAGGGTCGCGGCCGAGCGGCCGCCGACGAGGATCGGCGGATGGGGGCGCTGGACCGGCTTGGGGTTGGCGAAGGCTCCGGTGAGCCGGTGGTGGGTGCCGTGGAAGTACGAAGGGTGCGGGCTCGGTCCACAGGCGGCGGATCACCGCACAGGCCTCGGCGAGGCTTTCGACGGCGTCCGCCGTGTCCTGGAAGGGCAGGCCGTGTGCCGGATACTCGCGCCGGGCCTCGGGCGGGTTCGGCCGTGAGCCGACGCCGATGCCGAAGTCGAGCCGTCCGCCGGAGACGACGTCGACCGTCGTGGCGATCTTGGCCAGCATCGCGGGCGGCCGGAAGCGGTTGCTGGTCACCAGGAGGCCGAGCCGCAGCCGCCGCGTCTGCGCGGCCAGGGCGGCGAGCAGGGTCCAGCCTTCGAGGACCGGGCCGTCCGGGTCGCCGGCGATCGGCATGAGGTGGTCGAACAGCCAGGCGTGCTCGATCTCGGGGATGGCGTCCGCCTCGCGCCAGACCCGCAGGACGTCGTCGTACGTCACCTGCATCGGCGCGGTCATGATCCCGAAGCGGGGTCGGGGGGTGGGTGTCATGAGTGTGCCTCTTCGGTCGTCTGCGGGTCAGCGGCGCCGGCGCAGGGCCGGGTCGAGCAGCGCGGGCGGGGTGTCGGACTTCTCGTCCGGGGCCAGGTCGGTACCGGGGGCGACGATCGCGTCGACGGCGTCGAGCACGTCGGGCGGCAACACGGTGTCGGCGGCGACGAGTTGGGCGTGCAGGTGGTCCAGGGTGCGGGGGCCGACGAGGGCGCTGGTCACGGCGGGGTGCGCGGTGACGAAGCCGAGGGCGAGCTGGATCAGGGTCAGACCGGCCTCGTCGGCGACCTTCACCAGCTTCTCGACGGCCTCCAGCCTGGCCCGGTTGGCGGGGATCGTGGTGTCGAAGCGCCGGGGCAGGAAGGTCGCGCGGTGGGTGCTGACGTCCCGGCCCGCGCGGACGGCGCCCGACAGCCAGCCCGAGGCCAGCGGGCTCCAGACCAGCACCCCGAGCCCGTACTCCGCGGCCGCCGGCAGCACATGGGCCTCGATGCCGCGCTGGAGGACGGAATAGCTGGGCTGTTCGGTGACGTAACGGCTCAGGTGATGGTCGCGGGCGGCCCACTGGGCCTGCACGATGCGGTACGCCGGGAAGGTCGAGGAGCCGAAGTAGCGGATCTTTCCCGCCCGTTGCAGGTCGGTCAGGGCCGACAGCGTCTCCTCGTCGCTGGTGTCCGGGTCCCAGCGGTGGATCTGGTAGAGGTCGACGTGGTCCACGCCGAGCCGGCGCAGGCTGTTGTCCAGCGCGGTGACCAGCCAGCGGCGCGAGCCGCCCCGGTGGTTGCGCTCGTCGCCCATCGGCAGGGCCGCCTTCGTGGCCAGCACGATGTCGTCACGGCGGCCGGCGAGGGCCTTGCCGACCATCTCCTCCGACTCTCCGGCGCTGTACACGTCGGCGGTGTCGATGACGTTGATCCCGGCATCGAGGGCGGCGTCGACGAGGGCGGTGGCCTCGTCCTGGGTGGTGCGCCCCATCGTGCCGAAGTTCATCGCGCCGAGTGCGAGGGTGCTGACCTGTACGCCGGTGCGGCCCAGGGTGCGGTACTGCATGACCGTTCTCCTCAACAGGGAGGGTGCCGGGCGGCAGGGCACGACTTGGCTGCCGGCCGCCGCTCTGACACCATGAGCAAACGGAACCGTGTTCCGGTAATGACGATACGGAACACGGTTCCGCTTAGCAAGGCGAGCAGGCGCACAGGCCGCAGCGGAGGAGCGACGCGATGAATGACGGCAGCCACGAGGACGCGGAACGCGGGACGCCGTCCCCGCGCGCGGAGGACGCCCGGCGCACGGGCACCCAGCGCAAGGACGCCCGGCGCAACAAGGAGACGTTGCTCGACGCGGCGGCGCAGGTGTTCGTCACCTCGGGCGTGGACGCGCCGGTCCGTGACATCGCGGCGCGGGCCGGGGTCGGGCTCGGCACGATCTACCGGCACTTCCCGACCCGCGCGGAGCTCATCATCGCCGTCTACCGGCACCAGGTGGAGAGCCTCGCCGAGGCCGGTCCGCGCCTGCTGGCGGCCGCCGGGAGTCCGCATGCCGCGCTCGGCCGCTGGATCGACCTCTTCGTGGACTTCCTGGTCACCAAGCACGGCCTCGCCGCCGTCCTTCAGTCCGACAACACCGGCTTCGAGGCGCTGCACTCCTACTTCCTCGACCGCCTCCTGCCGGTCTGCGCCGAACTGCTCGACGCCGCGGCCGCGGCCGGCGAGATCCGGCCGGGCCTGACGGCCTACCAACTCATGCGCGGCGTCGGCAACCTCTGCGTCGGCGCGGAGAGCGACACGCGCTACGACGCCCGCCGTCTGGTCGCACTCCTGGTCGCGGGCCTGCGCGGCGACGCCGCGCGTCAGGCGTAGTGCCGGTAGACCGCCTGCGCCACGCACACCGGCTTGGGGCTGCCCTCGGCCTCGACGGTGAAGGTCAGCAGCATCTGGACGCCGTCGCCCTTGACCTCCGCCACGGAGTCGACGACGCCGTGCAGCCGGATCTTCGCGCCGACCGGCACCGGGCCGGGGAAACGGACCTTCTCCAGGCCGTAGTTGACGCTCATCGAGATGCCGGTGATGCGCAGCAGGTCACCGAAGAGCGGGATGATCAGGGAGAGGGTGAGATAGCCGTGGGCGATGGGTCCGCCGAAGGGGCCCGTCTTGGCCCGCTCCGGGTCGGTGTGGATCCACTGGTGGTCGCCGGTCGCGTCGGCGAAGGTGTCGACGCGCTCCTGGGTGATCTCCAGCCAGTCGGTACGGCCGAGGTCATGGCCGGCGAGGGCGAGGAGTTCTTCGAGACCGCGTGCTTCGGTGGGCATGGGGGTGCTGCCTTTCCTGGGTACTGGTCGGATCAGGACTGGGCGTAGGACGCCCGGACGGCGGCCTTGACGATCTTTCCCGAGGCCGTACGGGGCAGAGCCTCGGCGAGGGTCACCGTCTGCGGGATCTTGTACTTGGCCAGCAGGGTCCGTGCGTGGGCGAGGATCTCGTCGGCGTCGGCGCGGGCTCCGGGGTCCAGGACCAGGACCGCGTGACCGACCTCGCCCCAGACCTCGTGCGGCACACCGATGACCGCGCACTCGCGGACGGCGGGGTGCGTCAGCAGGGCGGCCTCCACCTCGGCCGGGTACACGTTCTCGCCGCCCGAGACGAACATGTCCTTGACCCGGTCGACGATGTAGGCATATCCGTCGTCGTCGGTGCGTGCCACGTCACCGGTGCGCAGCCAGCCGTCGTCGGTGAGGGCGGCCGCGGTGTCCTGCGGGCGGTTCCAGTAACCGGCCATGACGTTCGGGCCGTTGACGAGGATCTCGCCCCGCTCCCCCGGCCGCGCCGCACGGCCGTCGGGGAGCACCACGCGCGCGTCGGTGAAGAAGTGCGGCACACCCGCGGAGCCCGCCTTCGCCGAGGTCTGCTCACGGTCCAGGAAGAGGACTCCGGGGGACGCCTCGGTCATCCCGTAGCCCTGGCTGAAGGCCAGCCCGCGCGCGAGGTAGGTGTCGATGGTGCGGGCGGGCACCGGCGCGCCGCCGCAGCTGAGGGTGCGCAGGCTGGACAGGTCCGTCGTCGTCCACCGGGGGCGTGCGGCCAGGGCGTCGTACATCGTGGGCACCCCGAACAGGTATGTCACGCGCCGGCGCTCGACCACCTCCAGCACCCGCTCGGGGTCGAAGGCGCCCATCAGGACGACCCGGCCGCCCTTGAGGAGGGTGGGCAGACACGTCATGTTCAGCGCGGCGGTGTGGAACAGCGGGGCGACGACCAGGGTGACCTCGTCGCCGGCCAGGTCGCAGTCGACAAGGACGTTGACGCTGTTCCAGGTGATGTTGGCGTGGGTCAGGACGGCGCCCTTGGGACGGCCGGTGGTCCCCGAGGTGTACATGATCATGCAGGGGTCGTCCGGGGCCACGGCCTCGTCCAGCGGGTCGGCCGCGGCGCCGGCGAGCAGGTCGTCGTACCCGAGGGCGCCGGGAGCGGCCGGGCCGAGGGTGATGCGGTGGCGTACCCCGGTGTCCGCGGCCGCCGTGGCGGCCGTGTCGCCGAGCTCGGGGTCGTGCACCAGGACCGTGCTTCCGGAGTCGGTGAGCTGGTACGCCAACTCCGCTGCCGCGAGGCGGGTGTTGAGAGGGACGAAGACCGCGCCGAGCACGCCTGCCGCGAACAGTGTCTCCAGGTGGGCGGGGCGGTTGCGGCCCAGGTGGGCGACGCGGTCGCCGCGCGCGACCCCGAGGGAGCGCAGCGCGTGGGCGAGGCGCAGGACCCGTTGGTGCAGCGCCTGGTAGGTGATCTCGTCGTCCTCGTGGACGATCGCGATCCGGTCCGGGGTCTTGCGGGCCCGGCGGGCGGGCCAGGAGCCGATGCCTCGGTTCAACACGGCGTCTCCCTCAGTCCTTGAGCAGGCCGAGCAGGCGGGCGGCGTTCTCCTTGAGGATCCTGGGCCTGACCTCGGGCCTGATGTCAAGGGCGGCGAAGTCGGCGAGCCACCGGTCGGGCGTGATCACGGGGTAGTCGGAGCCGAAGAGCACCTTGTCCTTCAGCAGGGTGTTCGCGTAGCGCACCAGCTGCGGCGGGAAGTACTTCGGCGACCAGCCCGACAGGTCGATGTAGACGTACGGTTTGTGCGTGGCGACCGCCAGTGCCTCGTCCTGCCAGGGGAACGACGGGTGCGCGAGGATGATCCGCAGCTCGGGGAAGTCCACGGCGACGTCGTCGACGAGCATCGGGTCGGAGTGCTTCAGCCGGATGCCGCCGCCACCGGGGACGCCGGCGCCGATGCCGGTCTGGCCGGTGTGGAACAGGGCCGGTACGCCGAGTTCCTCGATGGCCTCGTACAGCGGGTAGGCCATCCGGTCGTCGGGCGAGAAGCCCTGGAGGCTGGGGTGGAACTTGAAGCCGCGCACCCCGTACTCCGTCACCAGGCGCCGGGCCTCCCGTACTCCGGCGCGGCCCTTGTGCGGGTCGACGCTCGCGAACGGGACGAGGACGTCGGCGTGGGCGGCGCAGCTCTCGGCGACCTCCTCGTTGGCGATGCGGGGACGGCCGGTGGCGTGCTCGGCGTCGACGGTGAACACCACGGCGGCCATGCGGCGTTCACGGTAGTGGGCGGCCATCTCCTCGATGGTGGGCTGCCGGTGGCCGTGCGCCTTGAAGTACGCGGCCGAGGCACCGAGGAGTTCGGGGCTGAGCGAGGCGTGACCGTCCTTGGACACCTCGGCGTGGGTGTGGACGTCGATGGCGGTCAGCGCACCGACATCGATCGTCGCACGGTGCCTGTCACCCATGTCATGCCTCCGGTACCTGGGGAGCGGGGATGCCGTAGGTCTCGGGCTCGGCGCCCACGCCGGCGTGCCAGCGCTCGGCGATGGCGTCGGCGCTCCAGCCGCCGTCGGCGAAGTCGACGGACTTCTCCCGGGGGTGGGCCCACAGGGCCAGCCGGTCGCCGCCGATGCCGATGGCCTGCCCGGTGACGTCCTCGGCGGCGTCCGACGCGAGGTAGGTGATCAGGCTCGCGACGTCCTCGACGGTGCCGAGGCCCTCGTCCCGGCGCAGCCAGGCGGGCAGGGGGGCGCCGGTGCGCTCGGACTCCTCGATGAGCGGTGCGAAGGCGGGGATGGTCTTGGTCATCTCGGTGGCCGCGACGGGGACGACGGCGTTGACGGTGATCCGGGAACGGGCCAGCTCCAGGGCCCAGGTGCGGGCCATCGCGACGATGCCGGCCTTGGCGGCGGCGTAGTTGGTCTGGCCGAAGTTGCCGCGCTGGCCGGCCGGGGAGGAGATGAGGACGATACGGCCGCCGGTGCCCTGCTCGCGCATGCGCACCGCGGCGGCGCGCGCGCAGGTGAAGGTGCCGCGCAGATGCACCGTGACGACGGCGTCGAAGTCGTCGTCCGTCATCTTCCACAGCACCCGGTCGCGGAGGATGCCGGCGTTGGTGACGAGGACGTCGAGCCGCCCGAACTCCGTCACGGCGGTCTCGACGAGCCGCTCGGCCGCCTCACTGTCCCCCACCGCCGCTACGACGCCAACGGCGGTGCCGCCCGCGGCGGTGATGCCGTCCACGGCGGCGTCGACGGCGCCGGGGTCGAGGTCGTTGACGACGACGCGGGCTCCGGCCGCGGCGAGGGCCCGGGCGTAGGCCAGACCGAGCCCGCGGCCGCTGCCGGTGACGACGGCGACCTTGCCGTGCAGATCCATGAATGCGCCTCTTCCTTGGGAACGGTCGGCCTTCCCGGAGTCCGGCCGAATGATCGACAGGAATCCTGTTGGTTGCACCAGTGTTCTCTTCCGACAGGAATCCTGTCAATGGCTTAGGCTGGCCGCTGCGACTCGGATCGGCATCGGGGAAGGCACCGGAAAGGCACGGCATGACGCGACCGACGAAACCCGCGACGGCACAAGGCACGGGGCAGGCGGGCCCCCGGGAGGCGGGCCCTGCCGAGGCGAGCCCGTCCCTCCTCTACCTGCTCAAGCGCACCGAACTCGTGGTCCGTGCCCGGCTGGAGGAACTGGTCAGGCCGGCAGGCATCACCGCGCTGCAGTACACCGCCCTCACCGTGCTGGAGCGGCACGACGGAGTCTCCGCCGCCCGGTTGGCCCGGGACTCCTTCGTCACGGCCCAGTCCATGGCCGACATGGTCCGCGCCCTGGAGGCCCGCGATCTGATCCGCCGTGAGCCGAATCCCCGCAATCGCCGGGAGAAGGTCATCCTCCTCACCGAGTCGGGCCGCGACCTCCTGAGCGGCTACGCCGAACCGGCCCGCGAACTCGAACACCGCATGCTCCAGGACCTGACGCCGCAGGAGGTCACCCACTTCCGCGAGGCCCTCAAGAGCGCACACCGGGCGCTGTCGTGACCGTCCGAGCCCGGCCCGTCGCCGGACGAGCCTGAGCGGCTTCACGCCCCGTACACCCGGACGGTCGACGGAAGTTGACGGCCCGCCGGCCGGTCGACACCCGGCCTAGCCGGATTCGGCCGTGCACGCTGTGACGCGCGGGGCCGCGGGCTTATGGTGAGCCGTCACCTGCGGCCGCCCTGAGGGGAACTGATGTTGCTCGGGACCAGATTCGTCCGTTACGCCACCGGCTGCGCGGCAGCCCTGCTGATCAGTGCCGGACTCACCACGACGGCATCCGCCGACAGCACCACGGCCGGTCCCAACCCGGTCGCCGAACAGCTCGACGCCTACTGGACCCCGGCCCGGATGGCCGCCGCCCTGCCCGCCGACGTCCTCAAGGGCGCCGAGGGCGGTGCGGCGGCGCACACCGCGTCCCCCGCGGTGGACGGGCCGCAGCCGGGCGAGTACATCCCGCCGAGCCGGAGCTTCGACGGCATCCCGCAGGCGGGCACCTTCTTCTGGACCGACGCCACCGGGACCGGCCGCACCTGCAGCGGCTCGGTCGTGCGCAGTCCCGGGCGCGACCTCGTGCTGAGCGCCGGACACTGTCTGAAGGGGTACGCCGGCACCTCGCCGAAGCGGCACCTGGCCTTCGTCCCGCAGTACCACGACACACAAAAACCCTTCGGGGTCTTCCCGGTGCGCACCAACGGCGTCTATGTGTCGCAGGAGTACTACGACCTGGGCGAGCACGCCGGGGCCGCGTACGACTTCGCCTTCGCCGTCACCGAGCCCAACGAGGACGGAACCCTGCTCCAGGACGCGGTCGGCGGCGTACGGCTGCTCACCGGGACCGGCTACTACCACGCCCCGGTGCGGATGATCGGCTACCCGGCGGGAGCCGAGAAGCCGCTGCAGTGCTGGAGCTGGACGACCCGGTGGGACAGCGACGATCCGGCCGACCCGGGCACCTTCCCGCGCATCGCCTGCGACGCCTTCGTGGGCGGGACCAGCGGCGGCCCCATGCTGCTTCCCCTGCCGGACGGCTGGGCCGTCATCGGCGTGATCGGCGGCTATCACACGGGCGGCAACACGCCCCAGGTCTCCTACAGCGCCTACTTCGGCACCGCCACCCGGGCCCTGTACGACGCGGCGGTCAGCGGTGCCGCGCCGGCGGGCCCGCGACCCACCACCGGCTGAGCCCCGCCTCCCCGGAAAGTGCCTGCGCGGCCACGGCCAAAAGCCCGTCACCGTGGCACGATGGTGATGATATTCACCCTATATGAGGGGGTGCGCGCCATGGCCGTGTCCGATGCGACGCCTGGTCCGAAGAACCAGCGGCCCGGGCTGCGGCGCGAGATCGGGTTCGTCGGGCTGATCTGGGCCTCGGAGGGCTCGATCATCGGATCGGGCTGGCTGTTCGGCGCACAGGGGGCGTTGGCGGCGGCCGGACCGGCGGCGATCATCTCGTGGGCCATCGGCGGTGTCGCGATCCTGATCCTGGCGCTGGTGCACGCGGAGCTGGGCGGCATGTACCCGGTGTCGGGCGGCACCGCCCGCTTCCCGCACTACGCGTTCGGCGGCGCCGCCGGGGCCTCCTTCGGCTGGTTCTCCTGGCTCCAGGCGGCCACGGTGGCGCCGATCGAGGTGCTGGCGATGATCACCTACGCCCAGCACTACTCCTGGGCGAGCGGCTGGGAGAAGGTCAGCAGCGGCGAGCACGTCCTCACCCCGCCCGGTATCGCCATCGCGGTCGGGCTGATGGCCGTCATCACGGCGATCAACTTCCTCAGCATCCGGCTGCTGGCCCGCACCAACAGCGCGGCGACGTGGTGGAAGGTCGGCATCCCTCTGCTGACCATCTTCGTGTTCGCCGTCGCCCAGTTCCACACCGCCAACTTCACCGCGGCCGACGGCTTCGACCCGTACGGCGCCAAGGGCATCCTGTCCGCCGTCTCCACCAGCGGCATCATCTTCGCGCTGCTGGGTTTCGAGCAGGCCGACCAGCTCGCCGGCGAGAGCGCCAACCCCAAGCGGGACATCCCGCGTGCCGTGATCGGCTCGATCATCCTCGGCATCCTCATCTACGTCGGACTCCAGGTCGTGTTCCTCGCCGCGCTGCCCGCCTCCCAGATCGGCGGCCACTGGGCCACTTCGGCGTTCACCGCCCTGAGCGGGCCGTTCGCCCAGGTCGCCACGCTCATCAGCCTCGGCTGGCTGGCCGCGGTCCTGTATCTGGACGCCGTGATCTCCCCCGCCGGCACGGGTCTGATCTACATCACCGGCTCCTCCCGGGTCTCCTACGGCCTGAGCCGCAACGGCTACGTGCCCTCCGCCTTCGAGGCCACCGACCGGCGCGGTGTCCCCTGGGTCGGACTGATCGCCGCGTTCGTGACCGGCTGCGTCTGCTTCCTGCCGTTCCCCAGCTGGCGTTCCCTCGTCGGACTCATCACCAGCGCGAGCGTGCTGATGTACGCCGGCGCGCCGCTGTCCTTCGGGGTGTTCCGCAACCGGCTGCCGCAGGCCCACCGCCCGTACCGGCTGGCGGGCGGCAGCTGGATGTCACCTCTGGCGTTCATCGTCGCCAACCTGCTGATCCTGTGGTCGGGTTGGACCACCGACTGGAAGCTGGGTGTCGCCATCCTCCTCGGCTACGTCATCCTGGTCGCCAACCGTGTGTTCAGGATGAACCCCATCACGCCCCAACTGGACCTGCGCGCCGCCCAGTGGCTGCCGGTCTACCTGGTCGGGATGGGTCTCATCGTCTACCTCAGCGACTTCGGACCGCTCAAGCACCCCTGGTTCCCGCTGTGGTGGGACATCGGTGTGACCGCCGCCTTCAGCCTCGTCGTCTACTACTGGGCGCTGGCGGTGGCCCTGCCGGCCGAGCAGATCCAGCACATGATCGACCAGGTCGTTGTCCCGGAGGAAGAGGAGATCCGCTGACCCCGGCCCGGCCTCACCCCAACCGGAACTTCTGGGCCGCCGAGCCGTTGCAGTCCCAGATCCGCAGCCGGGTGCCGTTCGCCGTCGCCCCGTCCGGCGCGTCCAGACACCGCCCCGACTGAGGGTTCAGCAACGAACCGTCCGCCTGCTGCACCCACTTCTGCCCACCCACCCCGTCACAGTCCCACAACTCCACCTGCGTCCCGGCAGCCGTCCCGTCGCCATTGATATCCAGGCAGCGGCCGATGGTGGCGAGGCTGCCGTCGGCGCGGTGGGTCCAGTGCTGGTCCTCGGCCCAGGACTGGCAGCCCCAGAGCTGAACGGCCGTGCCGTCGGTGCCGGTGTCGTCGCCGGCCACGTCGACGCAGGTGCCGCCCGGGCCCGCGACGGGGGCTCCCCCGTCGACCGAGAACTTCTGGGCCGCCGAGCCGTTGCAGTCCCAGATCCGCAGCCGGGTGCCGTTCGCCGTCGCCCCGTCCGGCGCGTCCAGACACCGCCCCGACTGAGGGTTCAGCAACGAACCGTCCGCCTGCTGCACCCACTTCTGCCCACCCACCCCGTCACAGTCCCACAACTCCACCTGCGTCCCGGCAGCCGTCCCGTCGCCATTGATATCCAGGCAGCGGCCGATGGTGGCGAGGCTGCCGTCGGCGCGGTGGGTCCAGTGCTGGTCCTCGGCCCAGGACTGGCAGCCCCAGAGCTGGACGGCCGTGCCGTCGGTGCCGGTGTCGTCGCCGGCCACGTCGACGCAGGTGCCGCCCGGGCCGGTGATGGTGCCCTGGGGGCCGTTGGGGACGTTCGTCTCGCCCGCGTAGCCGACGGAGACGATGTTCGCCTGGACCGCGTTCTCGGCGGCGTCGCTCGGGTAGCCGGCGACCATCACGCCCTCGAAGAAGGTGCCCATGTTCCAGTTGCTGTTGTCGCCGCCCGTGCCGAGGATGATCCCGCCCTCCTGGTGCATGGGCTGATAGCCGCCGCGGGTGGGCAGGGCGCCGTCCCACCACGTCGTCAGCCCGCCCGCCTGTGCGTCGCCGCCCTTGAGCGCGTACCGGGTCTGCCCGTCGTTCTTCAGCACCGCGGTGACGTAGGTGCTGCCGTTGCCCCGGTTGGCGGTGTCGGAGCCGTTGTCGCCCTGGAACATGCCGTTCTCCAGGTCGGCCTCGACCCAGGGGCCGGAGCCGGTGCACGGTGCGAAGTAGCAGGTGGTCGCGAGGCTCACCGCGTCCATGTGGCCGTTGCCGGTGTCGGCCGGGGTGCTCTCGGCGTTGCCGTAGTCGAAGCAGCACGCGGAGCCCACGTGGGTGCCGCTGGCCACCATGTAGGCGCCCTCCGGCCGGCCGTCGGCCGCGACGCCGGAGGCGGCCCCGGTGGAGCGGTAGCCGACTCCCGGTGAGATCCACACGCCGTACACCTTGTGGCCGCCGGCGGTGACGGCGATCTCGGCGGCGTCCGCGCCCCGGTCCGCGCCCATCCCTGAGGTGCCCGCCGGACCCGGCGTCAGGTCGTTGTGGCGTGCGGTCTGGTCGTAGATCCGCGTGACGGCACACGTGGTGTCGGCGCAGAACCGGTCCTGCTGCGCGGCGTCGGCATAACCGCCCGGCGCCAGCAGGCCGATGTCGGCGCCGGCGCCGTCGGAGGCGCGGGCGACCCGGTACAGCGGGCCGTCGTAGGCGGAGAAGAGGGCGCGCACGGTACTGTGCGCGGCGACGCAGGGCGTACCGGCGCCGCCGTAGATGTCGCACGGCAGTTGGGCGCCTGCTGCCCGCGAGGTGCCGGGCAGGCCGAGCACGGCGCCCAGGAGGAGCGCGACGACGGCCAGGAACGACGCGAGCGGTCTCGGTCCTCTGCGGTTTCCGCGCATGCTGGGCTCCTCCCTGCGACGGCCGTTGCGGAAGCTACGCACGCCGATGACCCGCGTCAAGATTTGTTGCCTTTTGCCTTATGAGAAGCTCTGGGATTGAGTCAATGTGTGTGCTGGCCACGCGACATGACGCCACGTCACTCGCGCGTCCTTGACAGCGGGGGCGGAAAGCGCCAGCTTTCGGGACAACGTTGTCGAAGGGACACGGTCACGATGACTCGATCCACCCGACTCAGAGCACACGGCAGAACTCGCCTGTTCCCGGCCCGCGTTCTGCCGCCCTTCCGACTCCCGTCCGTACTGGCCGTCGGCGCCCTCGTGGTCGGCGTCGCCGCAGCTCCCGCGCACGCCGCCGCGGGCGCGGCCCGGCTGGTCGCCGACCCCGCCTCCCTCGTGAACCCCTTCATCGGGACCTCGAACGCCGCGGACGACTTCCCCGGCGCCGACACCCCGTTCGGGATGGTCCAGTGGAGCCCCGACACCCCGCACAAGCCGGACGGCGGCGGCTACGAGTACAACGACTCGGCCATCACCGGCTTCGGCCTCACGCACATCGCCGGTCCCGGGTGCCGGGCGGGCGGCGACATCCCGGTCCTGCCGACCCTCGGCACGGTGGACGCCCGCGCCACGGACAGCTTCTCGCACAGCCACGAGTCCGCCTCCCCGGGCTCGTACACGGTGTCGCTGGACAACGGCGTCAAGACGGAGCTGACCGCGACCACCCGCAGCGGCATGGCGCGCTTCACCTTCCCGGCCACCAGCCAGGCGAACCTCCTGTTCAAACTGACGAACAGTCAAAATGGTGACACCGCAGCCCAGTTCCACGTGGCGAGCAGCAAGGAGGTGCGCGGCAGCGTCACCAGCGGCAACTTCTGCGGCGAGGGCAACTCCTACACCGTCTACTTCGACATGGTCTTCGACCAGCCGTTCAAGCACAGCGGCACCGCCCCGGCCGCCGCCACGCCCACCACGCCGCGCACCGACGTCCCGGCCGGCACTCCCGAGGCGCCGAACAAGCCCGTGCTGCACGGCGTCGTCCCCGGCCCGGCCCACTCCTTCGCCGAAGCCGCGAGCGGCACCGACGGCTACGTCACGTTCGACACCTCCGCCCACCGCACCGTTCAGGCCAAGGTCGGCATCTCGTACGTGTCGGCCGCCGGCGCGGTCGGCAACCGCACGGCGGAGAACCCCGGCTGGAACTTCGCCACGGTGCGCGACGCGGCGCACACCTCCTGGAAGTCGCTCCTCGGCCGGGTGCGGATCGCGGGCGGCACGGCGGCACAGCAGACCGTCTTCTACACGGCGCTCTACCACGCCCTGCTGCACCCGAACGTCATCAGCGACACCGACCGCCACTACCCCGGCTTCGACGGCAAGCCCCACACCGTCGACAAGGGACACACCGCCGCCTACGCCAACTACTCCGGCTGGGACGTCTACCGCTCGCAGGCCCAGCTCGAAGCCCTGATCGCGCCGAAGGCCGCCTCCGACACCGCGCAGTCGATGGTCGACGACTACCGCCAGACCGGGCTGTTCCCCAAGTGGTCGGAGAACAACGGCGAGACGTACGTGATGGTCGGCGACCCCGCGGACGAGATCATCGCCGACTACTACGCCTTCGGCGCCCGCGGCTTCGACACCGCCGCCGCCCTCAACGGTCTGATCGCGGAAGCCACCACGGCCAACAACAACCGCCCCGGCCTCAACTACCTGGAGCAGACCGGCCGGTTGCCCAGCAACGGCAAGTACGGCTGCTGCAACTTCTACGGCCCCGCGTCCACCACGCTGGAGTACGACTCGGCGGACTTCGCCCTGTCCGCGCTCGCCGGAGCCCTCGGCCACGGCGCCGACCAGCAGCGGTTCGCGAACCGGGCCCAGGACTGGCAGAACCTGTTCCACTACGGCAGCGGCTTCGTCCAGCCGCGCGACGCCTCGGGCACCTGGACCTCGGGCTTCTCACCGACCTCGGGCAAGAACTTCGTCGAGGGCGACTCCTGGCAGTACACGCCGATGGTGCCGTTCAACGTGCACGGCCTGGCCACCGCCATGGGCGGCGACGCGGCGCTGGCGAAGTTCCTGGACCAGGACCTGTCCTCGCTGACCGGGGCCGGCGGCTACACCAACCTGGGCAACGAGCCCAGCCTCAACATCCCCTGGGAGTACGACTACATCGGCCGGCCGTACCGGACGCAGGCGGTGGTCCGGCAGGTCCAGGACCAGATCTGGACCGACAGCCCGTCGGGCCTGGCCGGCAACGACGACCTGGGCGAGATGAGCTCGTGGTACGTGTGGTCCGCCCTCGGCATGTACCCGGAGACCCCGGGCACCGCCGATCTGGCCCTCGGCAGCCCGCTGTTCACCCAGGCCGTGATCACCCTGCCGTCCGGCCACACCCTCACGGTCAACGGGACCGGCGCCGCCGACGACGCCCCCTACGTCCAGTCGGCCACCTGGAACGGCACGGCGTGGAACGCGGCGCACGCACCCGACGGCGCCCTCACCGGCGGCGGCACCCTCAGCTATGTGCTGGGCACCTCCGCCAACACCGCCTGGGCGTCGGACGCCTCCGCCGCGCCGCGCTCCTACCCCGGCTCGCCGTCGTACACGGACGTGGGCACCTCCGGTGACGCCGCGGCCGGCTCGGCGAACTTCGACGGCGCGGGCTTCAGCTACTCGGCACGTGCCCTGGCCGGGCAGGGTGTCACCCCGGGCGCGAAGGTCGCGGCCGGCGGGGTCACCTTCACCTGGCCGAAGGCGGCGGCCGGCGCCGCGGACAACTACGTGGCGAACGGGCAGACGGTACGGGTGTCGGGCTCCGGCGCCATCTCCTTCCTCGGCGCCGCCAACAACGGCCCGGCCTCCGGCACCGCGACCGTGACGTACACGGACGGCACGACCCAGTCGGTGCCCCTGGCCTTCTCCGACTGGACGCTGGGGGCGGGCAGCGCCTCGCCGCTCGCGGACAACACCATCGCGGTCACCACGTCCTACCGCAACCAGACCGGTACCTCGTCCGACACCACCACGACCTATGTGTTCGCCACCAAGCCGGTGGCGCTGGCCGCGGGCAAGACCGTCGCCGGCGTGCGACTGCCGTCCGACGTCGCCTCCGGCGGGCTGCACGTCTTCACGATCGGCTTCGGCACCGGCTGAGCCGAACGGAACATGCCGCCCGGTGGAGCAATGACCGGGATTCCGGGGCACGACCCGCCAGGCTGGAGGGCTGTCGAGGTCGTGTGACACAGGAGTCCGGGTGCGAGAACCACGTAGGCCGAACCGTCAGGTGTGCCGTCCCGCCGAAGAGACGGCACACCGCGGGGCCGAAGCCGGATCGTCCGTGCCCTGGAGCGACGGATGAGCCGGGAAATCGCCGACCGGGAGTCGGACGGCTTCACCGACCAGCGGCCCCTGCCGCCGGCTCCGCTCTGGCTGCGCTGGCTGCCGGCCCTGTACGTGGCGGCTTTACTGGCCGTGGAGCCCCTGACGCCGGTGGACTGGCCGGTGAGCTTCGCGCTGATCGCCGTCCCCCTGCTGGCGGCCTTCGCCTACGGTCCCGTCGGCGTCGCCGCGGCCACGGTGTTCTCCGTGGTCTTCGAGGGCGTGCTGGCCGGCACCCCGTGCTGCGCGGGCCGGTCCGTCGGCTACCTGTGGGACCGGCACTACGTCGCCTCCTACATCTGTACGGCCCTGGTGGGCGCCCTCGGCACGGTCCTGGCCGCCCACCGGATCCGGCGCGAGCGCACCCTCGCCGACGTCCGGTTCGTGGCCGACATCGCGCAGCGCGTCCTGCTGCGGCCGGTGCCGCACCGGATCGGGCACCTCCAGCTGGAGAGCCTCTATCTCTCGGCCGCCGCGGAGGCGCGGATCGGCGGTGATCTCTTCGAGGCCGTCCCCACCGGCTACGGGGTCCGGCTGCTCATCGGTGACGTACGCGGCAAGGGACTGCTCGCGGTGGAGACCGCCGCCACCCTGCTCGGCGCGTTCCGCGAGGCGGCGTACGAGGAACCCGACCTGGCCACGCTCGCCGCCCGGATGGAGACGAGCATGGCCCGCAGGGCGGAGCGGCTCGGCGGGGACGAGACGGTCGAGCGGTTCATCACCGCGGTCTTCGCCGAGATCCCGGCCGACGGCGGGCTCGTCTACATCGTCAACTGCGGCCATCCGCCGCCGCTGTGTCTGCGGGCCGACGAGGTGAGCGAGCTGGACAGCGGGCGCTCGGCGCCGCCGCTGAACGTCGGCATGCTGGTCCCGGACCCGTACCACGTCGACGTCTACCCGTTCTGGCCCGGCGATCAGCTGCTGCTGTACACCGACGGCGTCACGGAGACCCGGGACGTGTCGGGCGCGTTCTATCCCCTGGCCGAGCGCGTCCGCTCCTGGGGCCCGCTCCCGCCCAAGGAGTTGCTTGCGCGCCTCCACGACGACCTGCTCGCCTACGGGCACCACGGCCTCCAGGACGACACCGCGGCCCTCGCGGTGTGCCTGCTGCCGGGCGAGCCGCCGCCCGCGGCCCCGCCGCCGACGGCCGAGTGAGCGTCAGAAGGCGGTGTGGGCGAACCAGTTGTCGAGGACCGCGGTCGGCCCCGAGACCTCGTAGCCCGGCTCCTGGTACGAGCGGCGACCGTAGAGGAGCAGCAGGAGGCCGGCAGCCGGGGCGCGCACGACCGCCGTCGCCTCGGCGTCCTCCCGCGGCACCGGGCGGAACCCGTCGGGGTCCAGGCGCACCCGCCACTCCTCGCCGGTGTCCGTGCTCACGAACGCGAGCGTCTCGCCGTCGCCGCGCAGCTTGGTCACACCGGGGGCGAAGAGGCCCGCGTAGGGCAGGTTGACGAGGAACTCGTCCACGCCGTCCGCCGCGAGGGCCGGCTCGATGTCCGCCTCCGCACCCGCCCGACCGTCCACGGCCTGCTCGGCGTCGACGCGGTGCACCAGCGTCTCGAAGAGCATCCGGCGCGCCCAGAACCCCGCGCGGCGGTCCTCGCCCCAGACCCACATCGGTGCCTCGGGGTCGGTGTCCCGCAGGACGACCGCGACGGCCGGCTCCCCGGCGGCCACCCAGTCGGGCCACTCCCGCTCGTCCTCGGGCAGCCCCAGCTCCACGTCGCGGCTGCGCGGCGGCTCCTGCACGCGATGGGTCAGCAGCGCGGCGAACCAGCGCTGGAGGGAGCCCACGTGCCGGGTGAGGTCGGCGAGCGTCCAGCCGGGGCAGGCCGGCACGGCGCTCGCGAGGTCGGCGTCCTCGACCGCCGCGGCGAAACGCAGGGTCTCGCGGGCGACGGCCTCGCGGTAGGTGTCGTACGGCAGGGGGTGTCCCTGCCCGCTGGTCGCTGCCATCGGCTGCCGCCGTCCTGTTCTGTTCTCGATACGGAAGTCCGGTACGGATGTCCGGTACGGATGTCGTGTCGGCGACAGTCTGGCGCCTGGAGTCCACTCCAAGGCAAATCACGGGCCAGGGGGCGGACCGGGGAGGGGATCCGGGATGTCCTGTTCGGCCCAGATGATCTTGCCCTGGTCCGTGTAGCGGGCGCCCCAGCGCAGGGCGAGCTGGGCGACCAGGAAGAGCCCGCGGCCGCCCTCGTCGGTGCTGCGGGCGTGCCGCAGCCGGGGCGCGGTGCTGCTGGCGTCGGAGACCTCGCAGGTGAGACGGGTGTCGCGGAGCAGCCGGAGCCGGATGGGCGGTGCGGCGTAGCGGATGGCGTTGGTGACGAGTTCGCTCACCACGAGCTCGGTCGTCAGGGCCAGCTCCTCCAGGCCCCAGTCGCGCATCTGCCGGGTGGCCCGGGCGCGCAGGTCGCCGACGGCGGCCGGGTCGGGCGACACCTCCCATGAGGCGACCTGGTCCGCGCCGAGGACGTGGGTGCGGGTGAGCAGGAGGGCGATGTCGTCGGGCTGGGGCACGGGCACGAGCTGCCGCACGGTGGATGCGCAGAGCGCGCCCAGGTCGTCCCCGGTGCGGGCGAGGACCGCGCACAGGCGGGCCATGCCCCGCTCCACGTCGTGGTCGGGGCCCTCGATGAGGCCGTCGGTGTAGAGGCCGAGCAGGCTGTTCTCGGCCAGTTCGATCTCGGTGGCCTCGAACGACATGCCGCCCAGCCCGAGCGGGGGCCCGGCGGGGATCTCCGGGAAGTCGGCCTCGCCGTCGGGGGTGACGACCACGGGCGGCGGGTGTCCGGCCCGGGCCATCGTGCAGCGCCGGCTGACCGGGTCGTAGACGGCGTAGAGGCAGGTCGCGCCGATGAAGGTGGTCGTGGAGCGGGCCGCCGCGCCGGCGGCGGTCTCCGCGTCGCTCAGCCGGAGCACCAGGTCGTCGAGATGGGCGAGCACTTCGTCGGGGGGCATCTCCATCTCGGCGAGGGTCTGCACCGCCGTCCGCAGCCGGCCCATGCTGGCCGCCGCGGTGATGCCGTGGCCGACCACGTCGCCGACGACGAGGCCCACCCGGGCGCCGGACAGCGGGATCACGTCGAACCAGTCGCCGCCGACGCCGCCGGACGGGTCCGCCGGCAGATAGGTGGAGGCCACGTCGAGTGCGGTGCCGCCGGTCAGCGTCGGGGGCAGCAGGCTGCGCTGGAGCGTGACGGCCGCGTTGTGTTCCCGGGTGTAGCGGCGGGCGTTGTCCACGCACACCGCCGCACGGGCCACCAGCTCACGGGCGACCAGGACGTCGTCGGGCCCGAAGGAGACCGGGTTGAGGGTGCGGGCGAAGGTGGTGAGGCCGAGGACGGTGTTGCGGGCCCGCATCGGCGCGGCGATGAGCGAGTGCAGGCCGTACTGCCGGATCCGCTCCGCCCGCAGGGGCTCCCGGGTGACCCACTGCTCGTCGGCGGGGTCGAGGACCGGGATGAGCAGCGGCTCGCCGTCGATCAGCAGGTTCGCGTCGTACGGCGGCGGGACGAAGTCGACGGTGTCCCCGACCTGGGCGACAGCCTCGGGGCAGCCCTCGCGCACCGAGCGCATCGCCGCGCGGCACATCAGCGGCCGGGCGGGCGCGGGGCCGGCGTCGGGCAGCCAGGCGCCGTGGCCCTCGGAGCTGAGCACGGGCTCCAGCAGGTCGACCACGACGAAGTCGGCAAAGCGGGGGACGGCGAAGTCGGCGAGTTCCTGGGCGGTGGCCACCACGTCGAGCGTCCGGCCGATGCTGGTGCCGGCCTCGTTGACCAGCGTCAGCAACTGCCGGGCGTGCCAGCGCTCGGTGACGTCCTGGACCATGTAGCAGACGCCGGTGATGGTGGCGTCGGCATCGACGACGGGGAAGAACGAGGTCGAATAGGCGTGCCGGCGGCGCGGGTCGGCCCAGCTCCAGCCCTCGTACTCGTAGTCGGTGACCGGCAGTCCCGTCGCGAACACCTTGCGCATCAGCCCCTCCAGGGCCTCTGCCTGAAGTCCCGGAAGCAGCTCGCTCAGGCGCCGTCCCAGCCGCTCCTCACGGGGCACCCCGCCGAAGTGCTCCAGGGTGTCGTTCAGCCACACGTAGCGCAGCTCACGGTCCATGACGGCCATGCCGACCGGGGAGCGGGTGAGGAAACCGTCGAGGACGGACTGGCCCATGGTCCACGGCCGGTGCCGTTCCCGCGCCGACACCAGGAAGCACGCGTCCGCGCCCACCCGGAAGGAGGCGGAGACGCGCAGCTCGACGTCGAAGGCGCGGCCGTCCCGGTGGCGTACGGTGATCCGCCCGCTCCAGCCGTTTCCGGCGAGGCACCGCTCCACGATGCCGGCGAGCCGGGCCGGGTCCTCGGGCATGGCCAGCAAGGGCGCGGCCGAGCGGCCGACGACCTCCCGTTCCGGGTAGCCGAGCAGTGCCGCCGCGCAGCGGGTCCAGCCGACCACGACGCCGTGTTCCGAGATCACCGCGGTCGCGTCGGTGGACGCGTCGAAGAGATCGCCCGGTCTCACCGCAGGCGATGCGGCGCCGTCCTGTCGCGCTGGTTCCATCGATTCCACCCTTACACCACTATGAGCGTGCTTGTCCGCCGGTGTGCAGGCAACCGGTGGACAGCGGGGGCCGGCTGCCCCGGCCGGCGTGGACGATCTCCACCGAGGCGCCGGGCAGGGCGACGCGTGTCCCGCACACGGCCCGTCTCGCTCGCGGAGGTCCGTACGGAGGCGTTGCACACCTGCCTGGTCTGTACGGATGCCACGCTGACCTCGCCACGCCAGGCCGGCCGAGGTGACACGGCTGCGGCGCACCGAGGAGGGCGGCGGTGACCCGCGCCGCGGCCGGCGGCTGTGCCGGCGGCGGTCTGCGCGCGGTCGGTGTGG
Source organism: Streptomyces sp. NPDC025793 (assembly GCF_055558375.1). Classification (NCBI taxonomy): domain Bacteria; kingdom Bacillati; phylum Actinomycetota; class Actinomycetes; order Kitasatosporales; family Streptomycetaceae; genus Streptomyces; species Streptomyces sp. NPDC025793. The sequence goes on from NZ_JBVHMR010000020.1 coordinate 40,481, forward strand.
CCGGAGTACTCGGGCGACGGCTCGCGCCGCGTGTACGGGAGGGTCGGCTTCCGGCCGGGGGGCGCCCGGCTGTACGCCTTGCTGGAGGCGTGCCCCCGAGCCCCCGCGTGCTGCGGTCAGGTCGCCGGCCGGCCCGCGCGGTAGAGGTCGCGCAGGAGCGCGATCTCGGCGCCGTGGTGCAGGACTTCCTGGTTGACCCACCACACGATGTCGAGGAACGGCTCCTCGGCGTCGCTGCCGTACGGGTAGCCGCAGTACCCCACCGTGTCCAGGGCCGCGTCATCCGCGCCCAGCAGGGCCTGCCGCCAGGCGGCGGCGCCGTCCGTGAAGGCCGCGACGGCCCCGGCGGCGTCCCCGTCGACGGGATGCTCCTCCCGGGTCGCCGAGCGGCTTCCGGCGGTGTGGTCGGCGCGCAGGGCCAGCATCTCGGTGAGATGGCTCAGGCGCCAGGCGAGGGTCGTGACCGGCGGCGGCCACGGATGCGGGTAGGCCGCGGCATCCCGCCCCCAGGTGCCGCCGCCCGCCAGGAGGGTCGCGCGGGGTCCGGGCCCGTCCGCGCGCCGGCGGACGGACCAGCAGCCGGGGACGGGTTCCCAGAAGTACTCCTCGTCGGTGAGGGGTTCGACCCGGGTGTCCGTGCCGTCGCCGCTGTCCATGACGGGTCCGGTCAGCCGGCGCAGGAGCCGCTCGCGGGCGAAGTCGAACTGGTCGAGCAGCGGCTGCAGTCGGGGCGGTGGTGTCGTCATCGGTGCCTCCTCGTGGGACGGACCGGCGCCGGGCCGCGGGCGTACCGGTCGGTGGCCGCCACCATCGCCTCGGCCACGCCCGCCGCCCCGGCGGTGTGCCCGGTGCCGCCCACGATCACCAACTCGCTGTCGGGCCAGGCGTGATGGAGTCGCCAGACGATGCCGAGGAGGTTGCCGAAGTCGAGTTCGCCCTGGACGAGGGTGCCGGGGACGCCCTTGAGCAGGTGCGCGTCGCGCAGGATCACACCGTCACCGCTCGCGCCCGCGCCCCCGCCGAGGAAGTGGCCGTTGCCCCAGTAGTGCGTGACGGTGCGGGCGAACCCCATGCAGAACACGGGGTCTTCGTAGCGGGTGACCGAGCGCGGCGGTGCGGGGATCACGGCCGTCTCCCAGTCGGTCCAGGCCCGCGCGGCGCGCTCCCGCACCTCGGGGTCGGGCGATTCGAGCAGCCGGTTGTAGGCGGCGGCGAGGTTGCCGTCGCGCTCGGCCTCGGGCACCGCGGACCGGAACCGCTCGAAGGCCTCGGGGAAGATCCGGCCGAGCCCCCGGGTCAACAGCTCGACCTCGGCGTCCGATCCGGTGGCGACCCCGGTCAGCACGAGTTCCGAGACGACGCCCGGGTGGGTCTGGGCGTAGCGCAGTCCGAGCACCGACCCGAAGGAGACACCCCACACGAGCCACCGGTCGATGCCCAGGTGACGGCGCAACTCCTCCAGATCGGTGATGAGTTGGTCCGTCGTGTTGACACTCATGTCGGTGTCGGGGCGGCTCGCGTGCGGGGTCGAGCGGCCGCTGCCGCGCTGGTCGAGCAGGACGATCCGGTAGGCGGCCGGGTCGAACAGCCGCCGGAAGTACGGGGTGCTGCCGGACCCGGGTCCGCCGTGCAGGACGACGGCGGGCTTGCCGTCGGGGTTGCCGCAGGTCTCCCAGTGGACGTGGTTGCCGTCACCCACGTCGAGCATGCCGTTCTCGTACGGTTCGAGCTCCGGATACAGAGGCATCCGGGCACCGTAGCGCAGGCGGGAGCGCGCCGCTGGGGGATATACGCTCGGTCCGCTCTGTCGCGGAAGCGCCCCGGAATTGTCCGTGATCGGTAACAGCGGGATCCCGTGATCGACCCGGCCCGTCCTGACAGGTGCACAGGAACTCGGCGGTACGACACGGAAACAGAACAGGGGCGGACATGGCGCGGCACAACGGGCGGGGTTGGTACGGCCGGATGATCGCAGCGGCGGTCGGCGTGACCGCCGTCGCCGCCGCCACCTCGGTGTGGACCGCGCAGGCCGGCCAGTCGTCGGGCGGCAGCGCGGCGGCGGCGCCGGGTGCCTCGGCGCGGCACACCGCGCCGACGTCGGTCACCGTGTCCCCCGACATCGCCCACGCCTCGGACGGCGGCGCGCACGCGGTCAACATCACCATCGACGACGGTCCGGACCCGGTGTGGACCCCGCAGGTGCTCCAAGTGCTGCGCGAGAACGGGGTGAAGGCGACGTTCTGCATGATCGGCCCGCAGGCGCAGGCGCACCCGGACCTGGTCCGTCAGGTGGTGGCGGCCGGGCACCGGCTGTGCGACCACACGGTGTCGCACGACACCACGATGGACAAGAAGTCCGAGGCCTACCAGTCGCAGCAGATCCTGGACGCCGAGCAGCAGATCACCAAGGCGTCCGGTGGCGTCCGGCCGATGTACTACCGGGCCCCGGGCGGTGCGTTCACGCCGTACAGCCGGGAGCTCGCCGCCTCGCACGGGATGCGGCCGCTCGGCTGGAACGTGGACTCCAAGGACTTCGAGCGGCCGGGTACCCGGACCATCGTGGCCACCGTCCGCGGCGAGCTGTCCAACGGGCCGACGATCCTGTTCCACGACGCGGGCGGCGAGCGCTCGCAGACCGTGGCCGCGCTGCGCATCCTGCTGCCCCAGCTGAAGCAGCAGGGCTACTCCTTCGGCTTCCCGGTCCGCTGAACGGGCCCCCGGACACGCCGCCGAACGGGCCGCCGTAGCGGGCGGACACGCCCGATGGCCTGCGATCACGTCCGGGAACGCCCTGGTGAACCCAGGGCGAAATCTTGGCCACCGATTCCTGGGTACGGCTGTTCGGATCCGGAGCGGCGCCTACCATGAGGCCACTGCACACGTCGTTCCGGAAAGGCTCGCCATGCCGTTGCCTCGCCTCGGCACGCGGTCCGTTCGTCTCCGGACGGCACCCGTCGTGTTCGTCGCCCTCTCCGTGGCCCTCGCGGGCACGGCCCTGGCGCTGTCCCCCGGGGACGGGCCCGGCGGCGGTCACACCGGCGCCGACGCGACCCGGCACACCGTGATCGACGTGTCGCAGAGCCACTGCGGCCAGGGCTGGACCCGGCCCGGGCCCGGGGTGCGCACCTTCGATCTGCACAACTCCTCCGACGGCGCCGCCGAGGTCTATCTCGAAGATCCGGCCAGCCAGGCGGTGTACGGCGAGGTGGAGGGCATCGGGCCCGGTACGACACGGCAGTTGACCGTGCGGCTGGGCAAGGGTGCGTACGCGTTCAAGTGCGTCCCGGACGACGCCGACGCGGTCACCGGGCCCACCGTGCACATCACCTCGGGGCAGCGCGGCCCGGGTGCGGCCCCGGTCACCGAACACGACCTCATCCCGCCCGCCCTCGCCTACCAGAAGTGGGTCGGCGGCGGCCTCGACGACGTCGTCCGGCTGACCACGCGGCTGCAGCGGGACATCGACGGCGGCGACCTCGCCACCGCCCGCACGGACTGGCTGCCCGCGCATCTGGAGTACGAGCGCCTCGGGGCCGCCTACGACGCCTTCGGGGACGCGGACGCGCAGATCAACGGCACGGACGCGGGGCTCGCCGACGGGGTGCACGACAAGGGATTCGCCGGGTTCCACCGGATCGAGTACGGGCTGTGGCACGGCGAGTCGGCCGGCGCGCTGCGCGCCCCGGCGGCGGCGCTGGTCAAGGCCGTGACGGGGCTGCGTGACAACTGGTCGCAGTCCCGGATGGACCCGGCCCAACTGGGGCTGCGCGCGCACGAGATCCTGGAGAACACCGTGCAGTTCGAGCTGACCGGCCGCACCGACTACGGCAGCGGCAGCAACCTCGCCACCGCCCGCGCCAACCTCGACGGCACCCGCGAGGTGCTGTCCCGGCTGCGCCCGCTGCTGACCACCCGGTACGCCGATCTGCCGGGCCTGGACAAGGAGTTGGACCGGGCCCAGCACACCCTCGACGGCTTCCGGAAGGCTGACGGCTGGACCTCGCTCGACGAACTGACCCGCGCCCAGCGGGAGCAGGGCGACGCGGTCCTCGGAGATCTGGTGGAGCGACTGGCGTCGGTGGCCACCCTGTGCGACCCGCGGAGGACCGTGTGAGCGGCGACGGACGACCCGACGGCCTGGCCCGGCGCGGCTTCCTGCGGGGTGCCGCCCTGGCGGGGGCCGGTCTCGCCACGAGCGCCGCGGCGGCACCGGAGACCACCGCCGCCACGCCGGACGCGATCGCTCCCTTCCACGGGGTCCACCAGGCGTCGGCGATCGCCGCCCCGCGCCGTACCAGCGTCTTCGCGTCCCTGGACGTGGCCGCCGGGTCGCGTGCCGAACTCGCCGACGTACTGCGCACGTTGACCGACCGGGCCCGCTTCCTCACCGCCGGCGGAACACCGGCGCCCGTCGGCATCACCGGTCCGCCCGCCGACTCGGGCGTCCTCGGTGACCGACTGCCCGCAGGCCGGCTGGCCGTCACCGTGGGCGTCGGCGCCTCGCTCTTCGACGACCGGTACGGGCTCGCGGCCCGCAGACCCCGGCGGCTGACCGCGATGCCCGCCTTCCCGGACGACGACCTCCGGGCGGACTGGTGCCACGGCGACCTCAGCCTGCACCTGCACGCCGACGACCCGGACACCACGCTGCACGCGCTGCGGGACATCGCCCGGCACACCCGGGGTGCGCTCCAAGTGCGCTGGCGGCTGGACGGGTTCAGCAGTCCGCCCCGCCCGTCGGGTACCCCGCGCAACCTGCTGGGCTTCAAGGACGGCACCGCCAACCCGGACGCGACGAGCGCCCGGGAGATGAACCGGCTGATCTGGGTCGGCACGGGCGCGGGCGAGCCGGAGTGGGCGGTCGGCGGCAGCTATCAGGTGGTGCGGCTGATCCGCATGCTGGTGGAGTTCTGGGACCGGGTCTCGCTCGGCGAGCAGGAGCGGATGTTCGGCCGCGCCCGGGTCTCCGGCGCGCCGCTGGACGGCGACCATGAGCACGACACACCGAAGTACGCGGACGACCCCAAGGGTGACGTCATCCCGCTGGACGCGCACATCCGCCTGGCCAACCCGCGCACACCCGCCACCGCCGACCAGCGCCTGCTGCGCCGTGCCTACAACTACGACCGGGGCATGGACGCCAACGGCAACCTCGACATGGGCCTGCTGTTCTGCTGCTACCAGCAGGACCTCAAGCGGCAGTTCGAGACCGTGCAACACCGGCTGGCGGGCGAGCCGTTGACGGACTACATCAAGCCGTTCGGCGGCGGCTACTTCTTCGCCCTGCCCGGCGTACGGGACGCGGCCGACTGGTACGGACGGGCCCTGCTCGGCTGAACCCGCCGCGCTCCGCCCGGCCGAACCTGTCCGGACAACTTGGCGGCCCGTAGGGTCAACACACAGTCAAGTTTTGCCCCAGCATCCATGACTCGGTGTTCACTCGCAGGCCATCATGGCTCCGCCGGCGCGCCGCGCGGCAGGCACAACATCCGTGCTCGTACGACGTACAAACGTTCTGTCCGGAGGGGTTGACCATCATGGCCAGCAGAGGAAGACGAGCCGCTATGCGGAGCCTGGGAGCGCTCGCGGGCGCCGCCGCGCTCACCGTGCTCGGCAGCAACGCGCCCGGTTGGGCCGCGGCGCCCGAGACGCACGGCGGGCATTCCTCGACCGCCACGCCGATCAAGCACGTGGTCGTGCTGTTCGACGAGAACATCTCGTTCGACCACTACTTCGCGACCTACCCGAAGGCCGCCAACACCGATGGCACGAAGTTCACGGCGTCGAAGAACACCCCCAAGGACATCGACACCCTCGCCCACGCGGGTCTGCTGACGAAGAACCCGAACCAGTACGCACCCAAGCGGCTCTCGCCGTCGCAGGCGATGACCTGCGACCAGAACCACTCCTACGGGGCCGAGCAGTACGCGTACAACGGCGGCAAGGCCGACCAGTTCGTGCAGAACACCGAGGTCGACAAGTGCAGCGGCGGCCTGTTCGGCGAGCCGGGCCTGGCGATGGACTACTACGACGGCAACACCGTCACCGGCCTGTGGAACTACGCCCAGCACTACGCGCTGAGCGACCGTGCCTACAGCTCGGTCTACGGCCCGTCCACGCCGGGTGCCCTGAACCTGATCTCGGGCAACACGCACGGCGCGGTCTCCATCGACCCCAAGACCGGGCAGCAGACCGCGAAGCCGGACGCGTACGCCATCCAGTCGCCCGACGCCAAGGGTGTCGGCACGGTCATCAACGACCCCGACCCGGCCTGGGACGACTGCTCCGGCAAGGACCACACGAGCACCAACGCGCTGGCGTCGCTGCAGGGCAAGAACATCGGTGACCTGCTCAACGGCAAGAAGGTGACCTGGGGCTGGTTCCAGGGCGGCTTCCGTCCCTCGGCCGCGTGGAACGGCGCGTCCGGCTCGTACGCGAAGTGCGACACCACGCACACCAACGTGGGCGGCGCGTCCGTGGTCGACTACAGCCCGCACCACAACCCGTTCTCGTACTACAAGTCGACGGCCAACCCGCACCACCTGGCGCCGAAGTCCGTCTCCGAGATCGGCCACAACGGTCGGGCCAACCACAACTACGACCTGACCGACTTCTCCGCCGCGCTCAAGGCGGGCAAGCTCCCGTCCGTCAGCTTCCTGAAGGCCGGCGCGTACCAGGACGGCCACGCCGGCTACTCGGACCCGACCGACGAGCAGCACTTCCTGGTCAACGAGATCAACGCGATCCAGAGCTCGCCGCAGTGGAAGTCCACCGCGATCGTGGTCGCCTACGACGACTCCGACGGCTGGTACGACCACGCCTACGTCACCCCGAAGAACGGCTCGACGGACTCCTCGACCGCCTCCAACGGCAAGGCGACCGACAGCCCCGCCTGCCAGAAGGGCCCGAAGGCGGCCGGTGGTTACGCCGACCGCTGCGGCCCCGGCACCCGGCAGCCGCTGCTCGTCGTCTCGCCGTACAGCAAGGTGAACAAGGTCGACCACACGCTGACCGACCAGGCGTCCATCACCCGCTTCATCGAGGACAACTGGAAGACCGGCCGCATCGGTGACCACTCCTTCGACGCCACGGCGGGTTCCCTGTCCGGCATGTTCGACTTCCGGCACCCGAACGACAAGCAGGTGCTGCTGAACTCCGACGGCTCGGTCAAGCACGTCGGCCCGGTCCGGTACGTCGCCCCGGTGAGCACCAGCATCACCCCGGGTCCGGCGATGCAGAACACCGCCGCCACGACGGACGCCTCCGGCTTCCCGACCCTCCCGGTCGGCCTCGGCGTGGGCGCCCTGCTGGCCGCGGGCGCGACCGGCACGTACCTGACGCTGCGCCGCAAGCAGCGCGCCTGATCCATCGCATGACGACGCGCCCCCGGTCGGTGACCGGGGGCGCGTCCGCATACCGGCGGCCGAGCGGGAAAATGGCTGGCCCTGGGGCGTTCGTGCTGGTGGGATGGTGTGGTGACGATGCGACGACGGCATTCGGTCACCGTCGACCGGGGCGCCTACGCGGACGCGGTGACCCCATGGGAGCAGGAGCCCTGGCGGGCCTCGGCGCTCGGCTGGGTGAAGGATCGGCTCGCCGAGCGAGGGCTGCGGGTGAGCGGTGACCTCGCGGTGCGGCTGCGGCCGTGGTCGGTGCTGGTGCGGGTGCCCGTCGACGGGCGTGGTGGGCCGGGCGCGGTCTGGTTCAAGGCCAATCCGCCGGCCAGTGCCTTCGAGGGCCCGCTGACGGCCGCGCTGGCCCGCTGGGTGCCGGAGCATGTGCTGGAGCCGCTGGCGGTCGACGCCGGGCGCGCGTGGGTGCTGCTGCCCGACGGGGGCGAGCTGCTGCGGACCGCGCTGTCCCGGGCTGCGGTCGAACCGCTCGTCTGGGAGCGGCTGTTGGGCCAGTACGCGCGCATGCAGTGGGCGCTGGTCCCGTACGCGGGCGAGATCGAGCGACTGGGAGTGCCCTGTGCCCGGACCGCCGCTCTGCCCGAGGTCTTCGACCGGCTGCTCGCCGGGGCGACGGCACTGGAATCACAGGCGCGCGCCCGGCTGGAGCGGCTGCGGCCCCGGCTCGCGCACTGGTGTGCCGAACTCGCGTCCCTCGGCATCGAGGACACCCTCGACCACGCGGACCTGCACGACGGCCAGCTCTTCCGGCCCGCGCCGGACCGGTTCACCTTCTTCGACTGGGGCGACGCGGCCGTCTCGCACCCGTTCTGCAGCCTGCGGATCCCCGCCGAGAAGGCGATGGCGCGGTACGGCCCGGACGTCCTGCCGCGGCTGCTCGACGCCTATCTGGAGCCGTGGGCGGGGCCCCGCCGCACCCCGGCGGACCTGCGGCGCGCGGCCCGGCTGGGGTGGCGGCTGAGCGCCCTGAGCCGTGCCGCGTCCTGGGGCCGGGTCTTCCCCGGCCCGCCCCCGGTCGCCGCGCAGGGAGCGCAGTCCTTGCTGGAACTCCTCAACGAGCCACCGTTCCCGGCACGTTGACCGGCCACCCGGTCAACGCGGGCCGGCCTGCTCCAGGGTCCCGCCGCGAGCCGGACCGCGCCTGCCCTCGCCCACACCCCGCCCACGGCGGACACTGGACCGTATGACCCGCACTCCCGTGCCCGCGGCTGCCCCGCCCGGCCGCCGGGCCGTGCTCGTGTCCCTGGCCGGCATCGCGCTCGCGGGCTGCTCCCGTCACACGCCGCAGCCTGCGTCCCGCACGGCGCGGCAGTCCGGCACACCCGCACCGTCGGCATCCCGGCCCGCGCCCGCCTCGTCCCCGTCACCCTCCTCGACCTCCTCCGCTCTGCCGCACACCACACCCTGGCGTCCGACCTCGGCCGAGGTGCAGCCGGCGGCCAAGCTGCGGGCCGTACAACTGGTGGAGGCCATCGGCGCCTGGGCCGCCGGGCGGGGCGGAGCGGCGGCGGCCCGGGCGCGGGTCGCGGCGCTCGGGCTGCCGACCGGACTCGTCGGGCAGGCCGGCCCGCTGCTGCCGACGGCCGACCAGGCGGCCCTTCAGGTCGTGGACGCCCAGTACGGCGGAATCCTCTCCCGGTCCGCCAGTGTGCTGGTGGTCTGCCGGCAGTGGACCCGGCACGGCGGCACGGTGCGGGCCGGCGGGACGACGGTCGACGTGCGGCTCTCCGCGTCCGGGGGTGCCTGGACGGTCGACGCGCTGCATCCGGCGCGGCCCGGACCTGCGGCCCGCTCACTGGCCTCGGACGTCCGCGCGGCGCTGGCCGACGACCGGATCGTGCTGCCGCCCGCCGCCGCGGCCGACCTGCGCAGCGGTCAGGTGCACAGCAGCGTGGCGCAGGCGATGCTCGCGCTGGCGCGGACGTACCGGCTGGAGGTGAGCGTGGTCCGCTCCGGGCATCCGCTGGACGTGTTCGGCACCAGCCGGCCCAGCGACCATCCGCGCGGGCGGGCCTTCGACGTGTGGCGCATCGACGGGCACACGGTCGTCGACCCGGCGACCTCGCGCTCCCTGATCGAGCGGTTCATGCGGGACGCGGCCGCCGCCGGGTCGTACAACGTGGGCGGCCCGGTGCCGCTGTCGGGCGGCGGCGCCGACCAGTTCTTCAGCGACGCCACCCACCACGACCACGTGCACGTCGGCTTCCGTACCTGACGGGACCTGCCGTCACCCGTACGGACGCACCCGGCCCCGGCGTTCCCGCGCCGGCGCCGCCCTGCGGTTGCGCTGGACGAGTGAGCTCCCGGACGCTGGAGCACGGATGTATCGGACGTATCCGGCACGGGCGCATCCGGGAGGTGACGTGGCCCTGGAACCCGACTTCACACCCACGCGCGACGGCTCCGGTCTCGGACGCCGGCGCTTCCTGACCGTGTGCGCGGGCCTCGGCCTCGGCACGGCCGCCGCGTGCACGGCCGCACCCCCGCACACGCGCCCCGGCGCCTCCCCCCGCGGACGGCTGCGCCCCGAGTCGGAGCGGGACGCGCCGGGTACGGCCGACTGGCGGCTGGCCTCGACGGGCCCGGCGGACGCGGTGGCCGGGTACGCGGACCGGGTGAGCGTGACCCCGGGCGAGACCTTCGCGCTGCATGTGTCGACCACCGCCGCGTCGTTCCGGGTGTCCGCGTTCCGGGTCGGCTGGTACGGCGGCCGGCAGGCCCGCCGGATCTGGGCGTCGCGGCGCATCCCCGGCCGTGCCCGGCCGGCCCCGCGCGTCCTGCCCGCCACCCGCACCGTGCGCGCGGACTGGCCGGCGGCACTGACCGTGGACACCACCGGCTGGCCGGAGGGCGCGTATCTGCTGCGGCTGGAGGCGGACACCGGCCACCAGCGGTACGTGCCGCTGATCGTCCGCTCCACCGAGGGTGCGGGCCGTACGATCCTGGTGCACGCCCCGGCGACCTGGCAGGCGTACAACCGCTGGGGCGGCAGCAGTCTGTACGCCGGTGCGTCCGGGGCGTACGCCACGCGGTCCCTCGCGGTGAGCTTCGACCGGCCCTACGACGCCGACGGCGCCGAGAAGTTCCTGGTGTACGAACGGGCGCTGGTGGTGCTGGCCGAGCGGCTGGGCATCCCCCTCGCCTACAGCACGGGCATCGACGTCCACCGGGATCCGGGCGTGCTGCGGGGCGCGCACGCGGTCGTCTGCCTGGGGCACGACGAGTACTGGACGCCCGAACAGCGGGCCCATGTCACCGCGGCCCGGGACGCGGGGACCAACATCGCCTTCCTCGGCGCCAACACGTGTTTCCGGCGGATCCGGCTCGCGGCGGGGGACGGGGCGGACGACCGTACGGTGGTCTGCTACAAGTCCGACTGCCGCGCCGATCCCCTCTACGGCTCGCGGCCGGCGCTGGTCACCACCGACTACCGCCTGCCGCCCGCGCCCGACCCCGAGTCCTCGCTGACCGGGGTGCTCTACGAGGGCTATCCGGTCGACGCGCCCTATGTGGTCCGGGCCGCCGACCACTGGCTGTACGAAGGCACCGGTGTGCGCTCCGGCGAGGGCTTCGCACATCTCGTCGGCGTCGAGTACGACCGGGTGACGCCCGGCGCACCGGCGCCCGGCCCGCTGGAGATCACCGCGCACTCGCCGCTGGTGTGCGGCGGGCGGCCCAGCCACAGCGACTCGGCCTACTACACGACCGCCGCCGGGTCGGGTGTGTTCGCGACCGGGACCATGCGCTGGGTGGAGGGTCTGGTGGCCGGGACCGGCGTGCTCGGCCGCGACCACGGGATGGACGGCCGCACCCGGGACTTCGTCACCCGCACCACGGAGAACCTCCTGCGCGCGTTCGCCCGCGGACCGGCGGCCCGTCACGCCCCGCCGCCGCAGGCCAACGTGCGTGCGGTGTACGGCACCTGATGTGACGTCAGGCAGAGCTGCTCAGCCGGTCGCGATGCCCCGTCCACCCGACCGCATGTGCTCCCTGCGGGCGTTGTTGTAGGCCCGCAGGTGAAGCTTGGCCACGGCACAGGCCGCACCGTCGGCCTGGCACTGACGGCACGTCCGCACGTGCTGCTCGTAGGTGAGGCGCGCGTTTTCCAGCGCTTCGTGGGAAGAGGACATGGAGATCTCCGGGCAGGGCGCGTCACGCGGGACGACGCCTGGTTGACTGACGAGTAACACCGGAGCCAAGGTGATCATGTTACTGGCGGTACTGGGAAACCCGCCGGTAACCACGCTCGCGAAGCGCCCTCAGCCGTCCTCGCGCAGCGCCCGCGCGTGGTTCAGGAACGCCGTCAGCCCCACCTCGAAGGCACGGTCGGCACGGCCCTCGCCCACCGCGGCGAGCGCCTGCGCGAGGCGCGGGGTCGGCGCGCGGTCCGTCAGCTCCCACATGGTCTCCGGCGCGGCGAGGTCGAGGGCGGAGCCCAGCACCAGGTTCTCCAGGGCGATGATCAGCGGCATGATCTGCCCGTGGCCGAAACCGGCCGCGAGCAGCAGGCTCACCGCACGCTCGTACTGCGCGAGGACCCCGGGCGCACGGACCGGCGAGGTCATGAGCAGCGGGATGGCCCGGGGGTGCGCGGCGAAGGCGGCGCGGTAGGAGCGGGCCCAGGCCTCCAGGGCCGCGTCCCACGGAGTCAGCTCCAGGGTGCCCGGATCGATCGCCGAAGCGACGCGCTCGCGCAGCAGTTCCACTATGCCGTCGCGGCCGTCCACATGGTGGTACACGGAGCCGGTCTGGGCGCCGAGCCGCCGGGCGATCTGCGGGACGCTGAAGTCGCCGCTCTCGTCGATCAGTTGGAGCGCCGTCGTGGTGATGCGCTCGCGGTCGAGGAGCGGTGTGCGCGGCCGTCCCATGGTCGTCGTCTCTCCCTGAGGTCCGCCCGGGGTCTTCCCGGATGCCCAACGGCAGGTTACATTGCGAAAACCGAAAGCCTTTAGGTTTATGGCTCCGGGCGCCCGCCATCCCTCCCGGGCACCCGGAGACGCCGGCGCGCCCCGCCACCCCGGCGCGCCCGCCGGCGCCCGCGAACCCGGACGCCCCGCCACCGGGACCCCCTCCCCTCCGCCGCCAGAAGGGCTCCCCCGCATGTCCGTGTCCACCTCGGAACTCCCGGAGGCCCTCCCCGAGGAGCGGGCGCCGTCCGGCGCGCCCGGCCTCCGGCCCGGTTCCCTCGGCACCGCCGACATCGCCTTCTTCGTCGTCTCCGCCGCCGCGCCCCTGACCGTCATGGCCGGGGTCGCCCCGCTCGCGATCCTGCTCGGCGGGATCGGCGCGCCCGTCGGCTATCTGCTCGCCGGGCTCACCCTCGGCGTCTTCGCCGTCGGCTTCACCACCATGAGCCGCCATGTGACCAGCGGCGGCGCCTTCTACGCCTACATCACCCGGGGCCTCGGCCGACCGGCAGGCATCGGCGCCGCCCTCCTCGCGCTGATCGGCTACAACGGCATGGAGATCGGCGTCTACGGCCTGCTCGCCACCACGGCCCGCGACACCCTGCACACCCTCACCGGCACCGACGTGCCCTGGCTGCCGGTCTCGCTGGCCGGGCTCCTGCTCATCGGCTACGGCGGCTACCGCTCGATCGACTTCGGGGCGAAGGTGCTCGGCGTGCTGCTCGTCGCCGAGACCGGCATACTCGTCCTGCTCGCGGGCGGGGTGCTGGTGAAGGGCGGCGCACACGGGCTGTCCCCGGCGTCGCTGGCGCCGTCGCACGTGCTGGTGCCCGGGATGGCGGCCGTACTCGCCTTCGCCTTCGCGGCGTTCACCGGCTTCGAGTCGACCGTGATCTACCGCCGCGAGGCCCGCGACCCCGGGCGCACCGTCCCGCGCGCCACCTACCTCGCCGTCGGATTCCTCGGCCTGTTCTACGCGTTCGTCGTCTGGATCGCCGTCCAGGCCTTCGGCGACGACCAGGTCGTACGGGCCGCCGGGAAGGACCCGGCCGGGCTGTTCTTCACCGCGATCACCACCTATGTGGGCCGCTGGGCCGCCGACCTGATGCACGTCTTCATCGTCACCAGCGTCATCGCCTCCCTGCTCGCCTTCCACAACGCCATCAACCGCTACGCCCTCGCCCTCGCCGAGGAGGGCGTCCTGCCGCGCCGGCTCGGCCGGATCCACCCCCGGCACCGCTCCCCCTACCTCGCCGGTCTCGCCCAGACCGTGCTCGGCGCGGTGGTCGTGCTCGCGTTCTGGGCGGCGCACGCCGACCCGTACCAGCAACTGCTGCTGTGGGTGAACACCCCGGGAATGATCGGCCTGTTGCTGCTCCAGCTGCTGGCGGCGCTCGCGGTGCCCTGCTATTTCCGGCGGGTGCGCCACACGGAGGGCAGGGTGCGCACGGTCGTGACCCCGGTGCTCGCCGCCGTGCTGCTGGCGACCGCGATCGCGCTGGTCGTGGCCCACATCGACCTGTTCACCGGCGCCTCCCCGGCGGTGAACACCCTCCTCGTCGTCCTGGCACCGGCCGTCTTCCTGCTCGGCCTGCCGCTGGCCCGGTGGCTGCGCCGGCACCGCCCGGACGTGTACGCGCGGTTCGCCGCCGAACCCGCCGACTGACCCCGATCACCGCCAACACCCGCCATTCATAATGGAGTTGTCACCATGCCCGCTGCCGACCTCGTCCTCACCGGCGCCCAGGTCCGCACCCTCGACCCCGCCCGCCCCACCGCCCGCGCGGTCGCCGTGCGCGACGGAGTGATCGCCGCGGTCGGCGAGGCGGCCGACGTACGGGACTGGCGCGGGCCCGGCACCGAGGTCGTCGACCTGCACGGCGCGCACCTCGTGCCCGGCCTGGTCGACGCGCACAGCCATCCGGTGTGGGGGCTGGACATGGCGACGGGCGTGGACCTGTCCGGTGTGACGGACCTGGCCGGACTGCGCGCGGCGCTGGCGCGGGCCGAGCGGATCGGGGGCTGGGTCCTCGGGTACGGCCTCGACCACAACGCGTTCGAGGGCCGCCCGGTCCATCACGACCTGATCGCGGACGTCCTCGACGGCGCCCCGGCCTTCGTCCGCCTCTACGACGGCCACTCGGCACTCGCCAGTGCCGCCGCGCTGGCCGCTGCCGGGGTGACCGGTCCACGCGCCTTCGCCCAGCACGCGGAGGTGGTGTGCGACGCGACGGGACGGCCCACCGGCCATCTGGTCGAGCATGCCGCGATGGACCTGGTGGCGGACCGCGCGCCCCGGCCGTCGCACGCCGAACGGCGGTCCAGGCTGCTGGAGTTGCTGTCCGCCATGGCCGCGACCGGGCTCACCGGCGCCCATGTGATGGACGGCGGCGACCTCGACCTGGTCGAGGCGGTGGCGCGCGAGACGGTGCTGCCGCTGCGGCTGCGGTTCGCGCCGTGGTGCATGCCGGGTGCCGACGCCGACGCGCTGCGGGAGCTGGTGCGGCTCCAGGGGCGGGGCGGGCGGCACTGGCGGGTCGGCGGGGTCAAGTTCTTCATGGACGGCACCGTCGAGGGCGGCACGGCGTGGCTGGAGCACCCCGACTGCCACGGGCAGGGCACCGCCGCGTTCTGGCCGGACCCGCGGGCCTACGCCGAGGCCGTCCGCACCCTGCACGCTGCCGGTGTGCGCACGGCCACGCACGCCATCGGGGACGCCGCCGTACGGCATGTCCTGGACACCGTCGCCTCCCTCGGGCCGGGCGGGTACGGCGCCCACCGGATCGAGCACGTCGAGACCGCTCCCGACGAACTCCTGCCCCGTTTCGCCGCGTTGGGGGTGGCGGCCTCGCTCCAGCCGCCGCACACCGGATACACGCGCGACGACGGCACCGACGAGTGGTCCCGCAGACTGGGCGGCGACCGGGCCGGGCGCGCCTGGCGGCTGCGGGACCTGCGCGAGGCGGGCGCCACGCTCGCCCTCGGCTCGGACTGGCCCATCGCGCACCACGACGTCCGTGCCGTCCTGGCCACTGCCCGCCGGCCGAAGGGCGCCGCGGCCCACCGGCCCGGCCTGACCCCGCTGCAGGCGCTGGAGGGCTGCACCAGCCACGCGGCAGCGGCGGCCGGGGAGTCGGACGTCGCCGGCCGGATCGCACCCGGCTGCCGGGCCGACCTCACCGCGCTGGCCGTGGACCCCGTACGGGCCCCCGGCGACGAGCTGGCCGCGGCCCCGGTCGCACTGACGGTGACCGGCGGTCACGTGGTGCACCGGGGCGGGTGAGGAAGGCGCCGGCCCGGTCGGCCCGTCCGGCATCGACGCACCTGCGACGGCCCGAATAAGATCGGAAGTGGCATCGCGTGCCGGTCACCGACCGGGTGAGGCATGGAGGTGTCAGGACATGCCCTGGAGGCATTCCTTGTCCGTCGAGTTGAACCACACCATCGTCCACGCCCGGGACAACCGGGAGTCCGCCGAGTTCTTCACCGAGCTGCTCGGTCTGGAGATCGCGGGAGAGTGGGGCCCGTTCGTCGCGGTGGCCCTGAGCAACGGCGTCACGCTGGACTTCGCCAGCGTCCCCGAGGGCCAGATCGCCACGCAGCACTACGCCTTCCTGGTCTCGGAGGAGGAGTTCGAGGCCGCGTACCAGAAGATCAGGGAACGCGGCATCGAGCACTACGCCGACCCGCACCGGCAGAAGCCGAACGCGATCAACCACAACGACGGCGGCCACGGCGTCTACTTCATGGATCCCGCCGGTCACGCCATGGAGCTGATCACGGTCCCCTACGGGGGCTGGCCGAAGGCGTGACCGGGCCCACCGTCACCCGCCGAACGCCTCCTTCCTGATCATGTCGAGGAGGCGCGGGGTGCCCTCGGTGGTGCGGACGTCGAGAAACGCCCGCACATGCTCCCCGGTGACGGCCTCGCGCACCAGCGCGTGCGCGAGGTCGGCCCGGGAGGTGAACCGTCCGGGCAGCCGGGCGGGCGCCAGCCGGTAGTCGCTCACCGCGTCGGTGTCGAAGAGACCGGCGGGCCGCAACACCGTCCAGTCGCGGTCGCTCGCCCCGACGATCTTCTCCATCCGGCGCATGTCGTCGTAGACCGTGCGCCCGACGACCCGGGCGAAGAAGGGCTCCAGCACCTTCCGGAAGAGGACTCCCTCACCGGGCGCCGGCACGTCGAACATGATGGTGGAGGAGACGCACACCAGACGGCGGACGCCGTGCAGGGTCATGGCCCGGGTGATGTGCGTGAGGCCCGCCGAGTACACGGTGACCGATGCCCGGCCGTACGGGACGCCGAGGGCGGAGATGACTCCCTCCTGCCCCGCGACGACCCGCTCCACCGCCGTCGCGTCCAGGACGTCGGCGGCCTCGATCCGCAGCCGGGGCCCGCCGGGCGGGAAGGCGTCGGGGTGCCGGGTCACGGCGGTGACGGTGTGACCTGCGGCGGTCGCCTGCGCGGTGACCTGCCTCCCGGTCGGCCCGTTCGCGCCGAAGACGACGAGTTTCATGGGCTTCTCCTCGCTGCGGGGTGCTGCTGCCGTGGACCGAGAGGGCCCGGACGGCGGCGGGTGTGACAGCCCCGGCGCGGGATGAGATCTACGGCACACGACCGCCCCGCGATGTCACACTCCGGGGACCGCGGCCCTCTGGGTGGGGAGAGTCGTCGCGAGGGCGACGTCAGGACGTGAGGAGAGGGGGACGCCATGGCCGACCGGGGGACGCCCGCGGGGACGGACACCGCCACACAGGCCTTCCTCGACCACCGTGAGCTGCTGTTCGCGGTGGCGTACAACATGCTGGGCACCGTCGCCGACGCCGAGGACGTGCTCCAGGAGACCTGGCTGTCCTGGGCGGACCGGACGGGCGCCGGGAACGGCGGGGAGGGCAGGGACGGCGGACAGCGAGCGGAGATCACGCATGCGCGCGCCTATCTGGTGCGGATCGCCGTGCGGCACGCGCTCGCGCGGCGGGCCCGGATCGCCCGGCGGCGCGAGACCTACGTCGGCCCGTGGCTGCCCGAACCCCTGCTCACGGACGGCCCCGGCACCCCGGCGGCCGGCGCGGACGCCGCCGAACAGGCCGTGCGCACCGAGTCGGTCTCGCTGGCGATGCTGGTCGTGCTGGAAACCCTGACCCCGCTGGAACGGGCCGTGTTCGTCCTGCACGAGGTGTTCGGCTACCCGCACCCCGAGATCGCGGACATCCTCGGCCGCAGCCCCGCGGCCGTACGGCAGCTCGCGCACCGCGCCCGTACCCGGGTGCGCGCCCGGCGCCCCCGGTACGAGGTCCGTCCCCGGGTCCGGCGGCAGGCGACGCAGCGGTTCGTCGCCGCGGCGCTCGGCGGTGATCTGGGAGCGCTGCTGGAGATCCTGGCGCCCGAGGCCACCCTGTGGACGGACGGCGGCGGCAAGGCGCAGGCCGCACCCCGCCCGATCCGCGGCCGGGACAAGGTGGCCCGCGCCCTGACCGGCTATGCCGCGCGCTCGGCGGCGGGACTGGAGTTCCGTCACAGGGACGTCAACGGCGACGCGGCCGTGGTGGTGTTCGAGGACGGCTCCCCGCACGCGGTCATGGTCATGGACCTCGACCCGGACGGCGAACGGGTCCGCGCGGTCTACCTCGTCACCAACCCGGACAAGCTGCCTGCCGTGCCGCCGGACGGGACACCTCTGCGGCCGTAGCGCCGTTACGGGGTCACGACCTTGCCGCCGAAGGTCACCACGAGGTGGCCGTCCGAGGCGAAGGACCAGCCGAGGGACCCGGAGTACGAGGAGCAGCGGGAGCCGTTCGTCCCGCTGCAGAACTGGTTGGAGTTGTCGGAGTCGCCGGAGATCTCGTCGTTCGAGCCGCTGACGGCGAAGCGGCACGGGGTGTTGCTCCGGAACACCGAAGTCCCCTTGTCGAAGGAGAAGTTGCGCTCGGTGTGGTCGATGCTCGCATCGCTGGAGATCGCCATCCTGCCCGGGTCGCTGTTGTGGGTGAACCCGTGGTGGCCGTTCCGGTAGGCGATGTCGTGCCGCACGACATGGTCGACCGCGATGTCGTCGCCGCCGAGCTTGTAGCCGTTGCGGTCGCCGTTGGGGTTCGTGGTGCCGTCGGTGAGCGTCCCGTTGCCGTACGACAGGGAGTACTCGATGGTCACCGGGCCGATGGCAGCGGTGTCGTTCTCGGTGTAGAGGTCCCAGCCGTCGTCGATGTCGTTGTGGGAGACGTCGTAGCGGAAGACGTTCCCGGTGCCGGTGGTCGGCTTGGAGGCGAAGCCGTCGGCGTTCTCGCCGGTGGAGTCCACGGTGTCGTGCGACTCCGAGCTGACGACCAGGTTGTTCGACGGCCACTGGCTGCTCGGTGTGCTGGAGCCGATCCGGCCGAGCTGAAGGCCCGTGTCCCGGTTGTAGGCGGTCACCACCCGCTCGATGACGTCGTTGCTGCCGCCGACGTGGATCCCGTTGTCCCCGGCGTGCTCGGCCGTGAGGCCGTACAGGTGCCAGTGGTTCGCGTTGAGTTGGATGCCGCGGTTCGACGAACTCGCGCTCTGGCCCGAGAAGTTGAGCACCGGGGTCTCCCCCGGGTGGGCGGACAGCGTGGTGCGGGCACCACAGGTGCCGTCGCTCCCGGCCGGGATCGTGACCGTTGAGGAGTAGCTGTACGTGCCCCCGCGCAGGTAGATCGTGCCGCCGGTGGCGATCCGGCCGATGGCCGAGGTGAGCGTGGTCGGAGCCGACCGGGTGCCGGCCGCGCTGTCGGTGCCGCTCGGCGACACGTACAGCACGGTGGCGGCCGCGGCGGCCCGCGTACCGGTGGTCGCCGCCTGTGCCGTGGTGCCGGAGAACGCGGCGAGCGTGCCGGCGAGCAGACCCGCGCACGCGACGGCCGGCCTGAGTGAAAGCAGGGGGAAAGCGCTTTCTCCGCCCCGCCTTCGCGACGTCAGAGAGCAGCCATGTACGCGTCAATAGCCAGCCATGTACATGATTTAAATTCACATGAGAGAACGACATGCCCGAGGAGCGGCGGCCGCCGCGGCTACTCGCCCGGGGCGAGCGCGCCGGCCAGGATGCGTGCCGCCTCGGCGACGAGCGCGTCGTCCGCCGGAGCGTCCTGAGCGCTCTTGGCCGACAGGACAGTCAGCAGCAGGGGGGTCCCGCGGGGCGTCCAGGCCACGCCGATGTCGTTGGCGGTGCCGTAGTCACCGGTGCCGGTCTTGTCCGCGAGGACCCAGTCGCGCGGGAGCCCCGCGCCGAACCGCGCGCCGCTGGTGGTGTTGCCCTTCAGCCAGCCGACGAGCCG
This sequence comes from Streptomyces sp. NPDC025793, assembly GCF_055558375.1. Classification (NCBI taxonomy): domain Bacteria; kingdom Bacillati; phylum Actinomycetota; class Actinomycetes; order Kitasatosporales; family Streptomycetaceae; genus Streptomyces; species Streptomyces sp. NPDC025793. The sequence goes on from NZ_JBVHMR010000020.1 coordinate 60,093, forward strand.
CGCCCGGTCGGCCCGCGCGAGCGCGCGGCCGAGGGTCAGCCGTGCGAAGCCGGCGCCGAGCGCCTCGGCGGTCGTGGTGTCACGTGGGTCGCCGGGGACCGCGCCGTTCAGGTCCGTCTCCCACCGGTCGAGCCGGCTCACCTCGTCGCCGAGCGAGCGGAAGAAGCGGGTGAGCCCGGCCGGACCGCCGATCTCGCGCAGCAGCAGGTTGCCCGCCGCGTTGTCGCTGTACTGGATCGCCGCCGCGCACAGGTCCGCGACCGTCATGCCCGTGTCCACGTGCTCGGCGGTGCGCGGCGAGTTGGGCAGGATGTCGTGCGGGGGATAGTGGACCACCTTGTCCGGCGGGGCGCAGTCAGCGTGGTCGCGCAGGACGGCCGCGGCGGCGAACGCCTTGAACGTGGAACACATCGCGAACCGCTCCCCCGCCCGGTACGACACCGTCCGCCCGGTGCGCAGGTTGCGGGCGAACACCCCGAGCCGGGCACCGTGCCGTTGTTCCAGTTCGCTCAACTCGGCCTCCTGGTCGAGCCGTTGGGAACGGGGCGCCGCCGACGCGGCGGGGGCGGAGAGGGCGCCGGCTGTCACGGCGGCGGTGGTGACGGCGAGGCCCGCCCTGAACAGGCCGCGCCGGGCCAGGATGTGGGGGTGGTCGGGGCTGATCATGGGCACAGTCCTCCCGGTCGAGCCGTCGCCGGCTTCCTGGATCTTCGACGGGGACAGCGAAACAGCCGGACACCACTCATGTCCAAGAGGGAACTTTGAACACGTCATGCTTTATTGATATGAGTGCGGGATGGATCTCCTGGCGCACCTGGACGCGTACGTCGCGACGGCGGACGAGGCGAGCTTCTCCCGGGCGGCCGACCGGCTCGGCATCGCCCAGCCCCTGCTCAGCCGCCGTATCAAGACGCTGGAGGACCACTTCGGCGGCCTGCTGTTCGACCGCTCCCGGCGCCAGACCACCACCACCGCGCTGGGGGTGCTGCTGCTGCCGTACGCGCGTGACGTACTGGACCGGGCCCAGCGGCTGCGGCAGGTCGCCGAGACGGCCGGGCGGGGCCGGGTGCGCGCCGTCGGGGTGCCCGCGCACTGCGCCCCGGCGGCACTGGCCCGCGCCATCCGGGCCGGCGCCGAGCACGGAGTGACCCTCGGCGTACGTGAACTGCCGCCTCAGGAACGGCTGTCGGGACTGTCCGACGGCTCGCTCGCCTACGCGCTGGTGCGGGTGCCGCCGGAACAGGGTGCGCTGCGGGTGCCGCTGGGGGTGGCCGCGGCGCCGGACGCCGCGGATCTGCCCCTCGGGGGCTCCCGGCGCGTGCTCCATCTGGAGGAGCTGCGGCCGCGCCGTGCCCGCGGCGGCCGGCCTGTCGCCGCGTCGCCGGTGCTGACCCTGCCGGAGGACCACGTGCCGTACCACGAGGACCGGTTGGAGCGTGCCGTGGCCCGGGCGGGCCTGCCTCCGGGCCGGTTCCGGCCGGCCGGGTCCGCGGCCGCCGCGCTCGCCGAGACCCTGGCGGACCGGGCGCTGCTGCTGTGCGCCGAGCCGTTCGCGCGGCAGAACGGGGCCGACTGGAGGCCGCTGGCCGACCGGTCGCTGCACCGGGGCTACGAGATGGCCGCGGCCGCGGAGCGGGGCGGTTCGGCGGCGGTGCCGGGCTGGCTGGCGGGGCTGCTGCCAGCGGCCGTGGGGGCCACCGGTGACGGGGCGGGCGGGCCGCGGTCCGGGCCCACCGCGGCGGATGACCTCCCCGTGCGGCTGGCGGCACGCGGATGAGCGCGGCGGTGGTGCACGTGGGCGACAGCGGCGCACTGACGGACGTGGCCGAGGCCATCGCCGCGGACTGGGCCGCGCTCGGCGTACGGGGTTCGTTCCTCGCCCGCAATCTCGACACCGGCGAGCAACTCGGTTTCGATGTACAGGAGTTGACGCCGCTTGCGTCCGTGGTGAAGGTCCCGCTCGCGCTCGTCGTGCTGGACCGGATCGCGGCCGGGGACCTGGACCCCGGACACCCGGTGACACTCGACCCGGCCCGCACCAGCGTCGGCCCCACCGGGCTGGCGGCGTTCCGGTACCCGGCGACAGTGGCCGTCGGCGACCTGCTGCTGTCGATGCTGTCGGTGAGCGACAACGCCGCCGCGGACGCCCTGCTCGATCTGGTGCCGGTGGCGGCGGTGGACGCGCGGCTGCGCGCCTGGGGGTGCGGGGAGCTGCGGATGCGGCACCGGATGAACCACATGTACGAGTGCGCGGCGGGCGCCGCCGGCAACGACTTCTCCCTCGCGCTGGAGCTGGCGGTCCGGGACGACGGCACGGACCGGCAGACCATCGAGACCCTGGACCCCGCCCGTGCCAACGCCGGTTCCGCGGCGGCGCTCGTGGAGCTGCTGCGGCGCGTCTGGTGCGACGAGATCTCCGCTCCCGCGGCGACGGCGGAGTTGCGGCGGCTGATGGGGTTGCAGGTCTTCACCCAGCGGCTGGCGAGCGAGTTGCGGGCGGACACGTTGCGGTGGAGCGGAAAGACCGGGACGTTTCTCCATCTGCGGCACGAGATCGGGGTGGTGGAGGCGGCATCGGGGGACCGGGTGGCGATCGCGGCCCTCTCGCGCGCCGGGCGTCGGGCGGGTGTCGCCGCGGACGTCGACTGGGCGATCGGGGTCGCGGGGAGGTCGGCGTTCGAGGCCCTGCGGGGGTGAGGGGGCAAGGCGGGTGAGGGGTGCGCGGTCCGCGACAGCGCCGTCGGTGCGCCGGGGACCGTTCACGACAGCAGTCGTTGTTCCTTCGCCACGGCCACCGCCCCCGCCCTCGTGTCCACGCCCAGCTTGTCGTAGATGCGGCGCAGGTGGGTCTTGACCGTGGCCTCGCTGATGTAGAGGGCCTTGGCGATGGCGTGGTTGGGCAGGCCCTGGGAGAGGTGGGCGAGGATGTCGCGTTCGCGCGGGGTGAGCGCGGGGCGGGGGTTGCGCAGGCGGGACATGACGCGGTCGGCCACGGGCGGGGAGAGGGCCGGGCGGCCCTGGGCCGCCGCGTGGATCGCCGTGAAGAGGTCCTCGGCGCGTTCCGCCTTGAGGAGGTAGCCGGTGGCGCCCGCCTCGACGGCGCGGGTGACGTCGGCGTCGGTGTCGTAGGTGGTGAGGACCAGCACGTGCGGGGCGGGGGTGAGGGTGCGCAGGCGGCGGGTGGTCTCCACGCCGTCCATGCCCGCGCCGAGTTGCAGGTCCATCAGGACGACGTCGGGAGTGGTCCTGCGGGCCAGGGCGAGGGCTTCCTCGCCGCTGCCCGCCTCGCCCACGACCTCGATGCCGGGGGCGCTGTGCAGCAGGGCCAGCAGCCCGGCGCGTACGACGGCGTGGTCGTCGCAGACGAGGATGCGGACCGGCGCCGGGGCGGACCGCTGCGGGAGGGTGGTCATCGGGGCTCCAAAGGGATCGCCGCCGACAGGGCGGTGCCCTCGCCCGGTGCCGACTCGATGGTGAGGGTGCCGCCCAGCTGGCGCAGGCGGGCGCGGATGGCGGGCAGGCCGTGGCCGCGCTGTTCGTCCGTCGCGGCTTCGCGGATCGCCCGCCCGTGCGGGTCGAAGCCCTGGCCGTCGTCCGTGACGTCCAGGACGATCTCGTCGTCCAGGCAGGTCAGCGTGAGGGTGGCGGTCGTGGCGTGGGCGTGTTCGCGGACGTTGGCGAGGGCGCCCTGGGCGATGCGCAGCAGGGCCGACTCGACGGGGGCGGGGAGCGGGTCGGGCGGGGTGCCCTCGCTCTGGACACGGACGGTGAGCGCGGGGGTCCTCTCGCGCTCGGCGACGGCGCGCAGGGCCTGGAGCAGGCCGCCGCCCTCCGAGAGGTCGGCCGGAGTGAGGTCGTGGACGAAGCGGCGGGCCTCGGCGAGGCTGCGTTCGACGATCGCCGCCGCCGTACGGACGTGGTCCCGGGCGGTGCCGGGCGCGGTGTCCCACAGCCGGTCGGCGGCCTGGAGCAGCATCCGCTGGCTGGACAGGCCCTGGGCGAGGGTGTCGTGGATCTCGCGGGCGAGCCGCTCGCGTTCGGCGAGGGTGCCCTCGCGCCGCTCGGTGGCGGCGAGGTCGCGCCGGGTGCGGACCAGGTCGTCGATCAGGGCGTCCCGGCGGGCGGCCTGGCGCTGCATGACGACGAACACGGTCGCGGCGATGGCGGCCACGGCCGGCGGCGCGAGGAGCACGTTCGGGTCCGGCCAGCCGGCCAGGCTGAGCTGGGCGGCCACCGCGAGGGCCGTCAGGAGCGCCACCAGCGAGAGCGCGGCGCGCGGCGGGAGGGTGCGCAGGCCGGTGTAGAACAGCGGGACCGCGCACCAGGCGAAGCTCGGCGCCAGGACGACGAGGAGGGCCCACGTCGCGACGACGAGCGCGAGCCAGGTCAGCCGACGCGGGGTGGGGCGGGTGCCGAGGGCGGGGCCGAGGACGTAGAGCACCGCCAGCAGCGCGGACAGGGCGATGATCCAGGGAGTGTGGGGCCGTTCGGCGTGCCGGGCCAGGTACCGGGCGAGGGAGGCGGCCAGCAGCACGAAGAACGCCGTGTGCATGACGACGCTGAGGGCACGGGTGTCGTCCCGCTCGGGTACGGGGGCTGCCGATACCTCTCCGGTCACCTGCCGGCACCTCCCTGGACACCGCTCTGAACTGCGCAAACACCTTTCATTGTTCCCCGAGCCGGGGCATGCGGGGTCATCCGATCGGATGACCCCGGGGACGACCGGTCCGGCGACGGGGTGCGGGCGGAAACGGGCCGAGGATCGATGGCGGAAGCGGTTGCGGACCTGGTCCGGACCCGGTTCCCCCCGACTCACCCGCACAGGAAGGTTGCTCGTCATGTCCAGCCGCAGGAAGCCCGCCCGCCGTACCCGTGTCCTCGTCGGTGGTGCCGCTCTCGCCGTGATCGGCGCTGGTGTCGTCGGTACGGTCGCCGCCAACGCCGCCGACTCCACCGGCACCGCCTCCGCCGTCTCCGCCGCCGCTCCGGTGGCGGCACGCGGCGGGGACCTCACCCAGAGCACGCATCTGACGCTGGCCGCGGCCGTGAAGGCGGCGCGGGCCGCGCTGGACGCCGCAGCGAAGGAGGGCCGGCAGGTCTCCGTGGCCGTCGTCGACCGCAGCGGCAACGCCCTGGTCACCCTGCGCGGGGACGGGGCGGGCCCGCAGTCGTACGAGTCCGCCGAGCGCAAGGCGTACACCGCCGTGTCCTGGAACGCGCCCACCTCGGAGCTGGCCAGGCGGCTGGAGCAGGCGCCGACGCTGAAGGACATCCCGGGCACGCTGTTCCTCGCGGGCGGCGCCCCGGTGACCGCCCAGGGCGTCCCGGTCGCGGGCATCGGGGTCGCGGGGGCGCCGTCCGGTGATCTGGACGAGCGGTACGCGCAGGCGGGTGCGGCGGTCCTCGGCCACTGACGGACCGGGAAACGGACGGGACGTCCGGGTCCGCCCTGCTGGGCGGGCCCGGACGTCCCTTCGCGCTGTTCAGGCGAGCCGGATCGGCCTCAGACGAGGTCGTACCGGTCCGCGTTCATGACCTTGACCCACGCGGCGACGAAGTCCTTGACGAACTTCTCCTTCGCGTCGTCGCTGGCGTACACCTCGGCGACGGCCCGCAGCTCGGAGTTCGAGCCGAAGACCAGGTCGGCGCGGGTGCCGGTCCACTTGACGGCGCCGGAGGCGTCGCGGCCCTCGAACTCGTCCTGCGCGGAGGAGGTCGACTTCCACTCGGTGTCCAGGTCGAGCAGGTTGACGAAGAAGTCGTTCGTCAGCGTGCCCGGCCGGTCGGTGAAGACACCGTGCTTGGAGCCGTTGTGGTTGGCGCCGAGGACGCGCAGACCGCCGACGAGGACGGTCAGCTCGGGCGCGCTCAGCCGGAGCAGGTTCGCCTTGTCCACCAGCAGGAACTCGGCCGGCAGGCGGTTGCCCTTGCCGACGTAGTTGCGGAAGCCGTCGGCGGCCGGCTCCAGCGCGGCGAACGACTCGACGTCCGTCTGCTCCTGCGAGGCGTCGACACGGCCCGCCGTGAACGGCACCTCGATCTCGACACCGCCGTCCTTGGCCGCCTTCTCGACGGCCGCGGAGCCCGCGAGCACGACCAGGTCGGCCAGCGAGACCTGCTTGCCGCCCTTGGCGTTGAAGGACTCCTGGACGCCCTCCAGGACGCGCAGCACGTGGGCCAGCTCGTCCGGGTTGTTGACCTCCCAGTTCCGCTGCGGCTCCAGGCGGATGCGGCCGCCGTTGGCGCCGCCGCGCTTGTCGCTGCCGCGGAAGGAGGAGGCCGCGGCCCAGGCCGCGGAGACCAGCTGGGCGACCGTGAGGTCCGTGCCGAGGATCTGCTCCTTGAGGGAGGCGACGTCCGCGGCGTCGATCGGCTCACCGGTGCGCTGCGGCAGCGGGTCCTGCCACAGCAGTTCCTCGCTCGGGACCTCCGGGCCGAGGTAGCGGACGATCGGGCCCATGTCGCGGTGCGTCAGCTTGTACCAGGCGCGCGCGAACGCGTCCGCGAACTCCTCGGGGTTCTCGTAGAAGCGGCGCGAGATCGGCTCGTAGATCGGGTCGAAGCGCAGCGACAGGTCGGTGGTGAGCATCGTCGGAAGCTGCTTCTTCGACGAGTCGAACGCGTTCGGGACGATCGCCTCGGCGTCCTTGGCCACCCACTGGTTGGCGCCGGCCGGGCTCTGCGTCAGCTCGTACTCGTACTCGAAGAGGTTCTTGAAGAAGTTGTTGCTCCACTGGGTCGGCGTCTCGGTCCAGGTGACCTCCAGGCCACTGGTGATCGCGTCCTTGCCGACGCCCGTGCCGTAGCTGGACTTCCAGCCGAGGCCCATCTGCTCCAGCGGGGCGGCCTCGGGGTCGGCGCCGACGTTGTCCGCCGGGCCGGCTCCGTGGGTCTTGCCGAAGGTGTGGCCACCGGCGATGAGGGCGACGGTCTCCTCGTCGTTCATCGCCATCCGGCGGAAGGTCTCACGGATGTCGCGGGCCGCGGCGATCGGGTCCGGGTTGCCGTTCGGGCCCTCGGGGTTGACGTAGATCAGGCCCATCTGGACGGCGGCGAGCGGGTTCTCCAGCTCGCGGTCGCCGCTGTAGCGCTTGTCGTCCAGCCAGACGGTCTCGGGACCCCAGTAGACGTCCTCGTCGGGCTCCCACTCGTCGACGCGGCCGCCGGCGAAGCCGAAGGTCTTGAAGCCCATCGTCTCCAGCGCCACATTGCCCGTGAGGATCATCAGGTCGGCCCAGGAAATGGACTTGCCGTACTTCTTCTTGACCGGCCACAGCAGACGGCGGGCCTTGTCCAGGCTCGCGTTGTCCGGCCAGCTGTTGATCGGGGCGAAGCGCTGCTGGCCGCCGCCGGCACCGCCGCGGCCGTCGCTGATGCGGTACGTACCGGCGCTGTGCCAGGCCATACGGATCATGAGCGGGCCGTAGTTGCCGAAGTCGGCGGGCCACCAGTCCTGCGAGGTGGTGAGCACCTCCGCGATGTCACGCTTCACCGCGGCGAGGTCCAGGGAGTTGAAGGCCTCGCGGTAGTCGAAGTCCTCACCGAGCGGGTTGGCCACGGCCGGGTTCTTGGCAAGGATCTTCAGGTTGAGCCGCTCCGGCCACCACTGGCGGTTGCCACCGCCCTGGGTCGGGTGCGCGGCGCGGCCATGGGCGACCGGGCAGCCGCCCTCCGCCTTCGCGTCTGCGACGTTGGCGTCGATGTTCTCAGTCATGGCATTCCTTCCGAACTGTGCGGAACTCGGTGCTCAGGAACTGCGGCCGGTGGAACAGTCGGGGCAGGTGCCCCAGTAGACGACCTCGGCCTCCTCGATGGCGAAGCCGCTGTCGTCGGCGGCGGTCAGACAGGGCGCGTCGCCGACGGCGCAGTCGACGTCGACGACGGCACCGCACGACCGGCACACGATGTGATGGTGGTTGTCACCCACACGCCCCTCGAACCGGGCCGGGTGTCCGGCCGGCTCGATACGGCGGACCAGACCCGCCGCGGTCAGGGCGTGAAGAGCCTCGTAGACGGCTTGCAGGGAGATGTGGCCAACGCGGGCACGGACCCCGGAGGCGATCGCCTCGACGCCGAGGTGGTCGCCGTCCCGGACGGTCTCCAGCAGCGCGACGCGGGCTGCCGTCACGCGCAGGCCGGCACCGCGGAGCTCCTCGGCGGTGGTCGGGGTCGGGGAGGCGGTCATGAGGCCGAACCTACCCTCAAAAACACGAAGGGTTCAAGAAAACGAGCAGTGCAATTTTGGTTGCGCTCCGCAGGCCGCCGGTCACCTGGGCGTCAGCCGCCGTCACGTCTGCCTTCGCGGTTCCTCTCGCGTTTGCTTTCACGTCGCCCTTCGGGCCGGCGTGTGTACCGACACGGGCGCGAAGGGGGGTGGCGCGAACATGCACATGACGCCGCCCGGCGCGGCGGGCTGGGGCGGTCCGGGGACCGGTCGGGGGCATGCCCGCATCATCCGGCCCCGGATCACCCGGGGCCGGACGGCAAGCCGGGACATCGCCCGAACGGGTGAGCCGGGGCCGCGCGGGTCGACGCCCGGACGGGCCGGTACGTGGCCCGCCGCTGCCGGTACGAGGTCCACCGCCACCCGTACGGGTCAGGTGCCGCCGGTGTGCGGTCGGGCGCCGACGGTACGGCGGTGACCTGCCCCGGCGTACCCGTAGCGGCGGGCCAGGGCGTGGAAGGCCTCCTTCGGTTCCCAGTGCCAGCCGGAGGCGGGGTCGTCCGGGCGTTCCTCGACGGTCCTGGTGATCGCGTAACTCGCCAGGTCCAGGTCATGACGCGGATCGCCCGGACGGTGCGGCAGGTCGGGAGTCACGAACTCGAAGGCCATCGCCGCGTACAGGCGCAACGACTCGAAGACATCGATGAGTTGGGTGAGATAGGCGGCCTGGGTGCGCTCGCTGCGGACCAGGTCGCCCTTGATCTCCGGCGGGACCTTGGCGCGGTCCACGATGTCCCACCCCATGCCACCGGCCTTCGGCGCCCCGACGTACGCGCAGGTCCCGAACTCCGTGACGGCCACCGGCTTGCCCCACCGCGCATAGCGGCTCAACTCCCGCACGTAGTCGGCCCGGTGGGGGAAGTACGAGTAGTAGTCGATGCCCACGACGTCGAAGAGGCGCCAGTCGACCTGGTCGTCCTGTGCGGCGGCGTAGGCGAGCCGGCCGCGGAACACGGACCGGCCGACCCCGGCCGCCCGCGCCGTGAAGCGGTCCAGACGGCGCTGCATCGCGACAGGGTCCACCGTGCCGTCGAGCAGGTTCCGGATGCGTTCGTAGACGTCGGCGCCCGGGACGATGCCGGGCACGAACAACCAGAACTCGCAGCCCACACTGAGGTCGACGGCGGCGCCCTGCCGGCGCAGCCGCTCCGCGAACCGGCCGGTCTCGGCGAGGTGTTCCAGGATGTCCCGCTCGGGCACGTCACCGAGGGTCGGCTGGAGCCAGACCCGCAGACCGCGTTCCGCCGCCTCGGCGGCCGTGGCCGTCAGGCGCTCCACTCCGTCCCCGGCGACGTCCACGGTGTCGGCGTGCAGCTCGTCCCTGATCGCCCGGATGTCCTTGTGCATACGGGCCGTACTGAACGCCGTACCCGGTGTCCCGCCCTCCCCCACGGTGTACACGACGCCCCGGTGGCGCAGTCCGCCCCGCGCGTCGCGGGCCGGGCGGTCCTCGGCGGCCCGGGCCGGAGCCGACGGCAGCACGGCCGCGGCCAGCCCCGCGGACGCCATACCGGCCAGGAACTGTGCGCGCTTGATCCCCTTGGTCCTCTGCATACGGCCACCCTGCCGGGCAACACCCCGCCGGCACCGTCCGCCGACGGTCTACGGCACGGGGTCCAAGGATGGTGATCCGACACCGAAAGTCGCAGGCGGCAGCCTGCCTCACTCCGCACTGCGCATGATCCGCACCGGCGAGACGGCGACACAGAAGACGATCACGCGGATGGCGGCCCGCTGGTCCCCCGCACGACGAGCTTGGGATCCAACTCGGCCTTCCCGCCGGGCACTTCCGGCCTCTCCAGCCGCTCCACGGTGAACCGGACCGCGTGTTCGGCCATCAGGCCGGCGTCCTGTCGTACGGTCGTCAGGCCGATCGGCATCAGAGGGGAGAAGGTGGCTGCCGTCGTAGCCGACGACGGAGAGGTCCCGGGGCACCTCGACACCGGACCGCGCCAGAGCCTTCAACAACCCCATGGCACTACGGTCGTTGCCCGCGAGCACGGCCGTCGGCAGCGGCAGGCCCGCGTCCCGTTCCGCCAGCAGGAACCGGCCCGTCTCGATGCCGGACCGCTCGGTGTGGTCACCGGGGATCACCCGCTCCTCGGCCTGGAGGCCTGCCTCGCGCATCGCGGCCCGGTAGGCCCGGCGCCGCTCGGCCGAGCCGGGCCCGCGCCCGCCGTCGACGTGCACGATGCGGCGGTGCCCGAGCTCCAGCAGGTGCTCCCTGGCCTGCCGGACACCCTTGCCCTCGGCCGTGTGCACGGAGTCGATCCCCGGCCGGGGCACCCGGCGGCCCACGGAGACGACGGCGGCACGCCGGGCCGGCCCGTCCAGGTAGGCGGGCTCGGACCCCGGGACCCAGCAGGATCAGCGCCTCGCTGCGGTGGCTCAGCAGGGCCTCGATCGCCTTGGCCTCGCTGCGCCCCTGGGCGACGGCCGACACCAGCACGTCGTAGCCGAGGCGTTCGGCCTCCGGATGGATGCCCTCGATCAGGTCCGACTGGGAGATCTGGTGCGCGGTGAACAGCACGCCTATGGTCCGGCTGCGCCCCCGCGCGAGGAGCCGGGCGGCGCTGTCCCGCCGGTAGCCGATCTCGTCGGCCACCCGCAGCACCCGCTCACGGGTCTCGTCGCCGGCCCCGGGCTGGTTGCGGAACACGATCGACACCAGCGCCCAGGGGACCCCGCCTTGTGGAAGCGGATGATCGAGATCACCGCGGACCTCGGCTGCCCGCTGATGAACTCGGAGTTCAACGGCCGTCCCGAGCGGGCCGCGCAGAGCGGGGCGGCATTCTGGCGCTCGCTGGAGGAGCTGCTGCCGCTGTTGGAGGGCGTGAGGGGATCGCGCTGAACCCGGAGGCTCACCCGGACGACCTCTGCGAGGAGAACGCCCCGGCGGTCGACCTGGTCCGTGCGATCAACAAGCCGTGGGTGAACTAGCTGTACTGCGCCCTGCACTCCTTCCCTCTGTCGGGGGCGGACCCGACGGCGGACATCGCGGCGATGATGCGCCAGGCGGGCGACCGGCTGAAGCACGTGCACCTCGCGGACTCCTTCAACCACAAGGGCTCCAGCGGGCTTCGCTGCATCCTCAACCCGCCCGGCACCGCGGCCCGTATCCACCAGCACCTGGACATCGGGCGGGGTGAGGTGGACTGCGACGCGTTCTTCGGCACGCTGCGCGAGCTGAAGTTCGACGGTGCGGCCACGGCCTGCGTGTTCGCCTGGGAGGAGCGGGCCCGTGAGTCCTCGGCGTTCATTCTTGAGCGAATCAGGAAGGAACTGCGCGTGTAGTTTCTCCTGCGCAATTCCTTCCTAGAAATTACCTTCCTGTTAAGCGGCCCGTGGGACGACAGGGGCCGCTTTCCCGTTCCCGATCATTGCATTGATTATGCGGAGATTTCGGGCACCCGGCATCAACTCGTATATACCAATTGTGACGATCAATACAGTACGGCGTGTCGTCACCCGTAAGGATGCACGGGTCCGGCCGTCCGTGGCATACAGAGGGGTGCGTCGTTCGGCAATGGTGTGATGTTTGCCATGTGACGCACATGAACGGAGGTGAACGGGCAACGTTCCCCTTCATGCCCCACGCCAATCCTCTGCGGCAGGTGATTCGATGACCACGGCGACGACCCGGACGATCCGGACGACGCCGCACTCCCCTGACGGCGAGAGCGCCGCCAGGGACTCCCCTCGCGCCGCCAACACCTCACTGCCGTCCCTGACGGGACTGCGGTGGATGGCGGCGCTGCTCGTGTTCGGACTGCACGTGAACAACTTCGGCTACTTCGGTGGCACCGGCGGCAGCCTGGTGTACTGGGCTTTCAGCTCCGGTGCCACCGGAGTGTCGTTCTTCTTCGTGTTGTCCGGTTTCGTGCTGACGTGGTCGGCGAGACCGCACGACCGAGCGCTCGGCTTCTGGCGGCGGCGCGTCGCCAGGATCTATCCGGTCCACCTGGTCACCGTCGGCCTCGCGTTCCTGCTGGCGCTCACGCTGGAGGGCAACGCACAGCCGACGCCGAAACAGGCCGTGGCCAATGTCCTCCTGCTGCACTCCTGGTGGCGCCCCTGGTGGCAGACGCTCAACCCGGTCAGCTGGTCGCTGGCCTGCGAGGCCTTCTTCTACGCCTCCTTCCCGCTGCTGATCCTGCTGCTGCGCCGGCTCGGCGTGCGCGGCTCGGTCGCGCTGGGCGGGCTGTCGCTCGTGGCGATCGTGGTGATCTCCCGGGCGGACTCCCAGCACTGGTGGACCTACGCGCTGTACTCCTTCCCGGCCGCCCGGCTGCCCGAGTTCGTCCTCGGCGCGGTCACCGCGCGGCTGGTCCTGCTCGGCCGCTGGCGCGGACCCGGCCTGGAGGCCTCGCTCGCGCTGGCGGTCGTGGGCTACTTCATGGTCCCGCAGGCCCCGCTCGGCTACTCGGCGACCATGTGCACGATCATCGGCTTCACCCTGCTGATCCCGGCGGCGGCGAACGCGGACCTGAAGGGCCTGCCGTCGATGTGGCGCGGTCCGCGGATGGTGCGGCTCGGTGAGCTGTCCTTCGCCTTCTACATGGTTCATCTGCTGGTGCTGCGCGCCGGGACGCACCTGCTGGGCATCAAGCCGCACTTCGGTGCCCTGGCGGGGACGGCGGTCACCGCGATCGTGTTCGCCCTCTCGCTCGGCCTGTCCTGGCTTCTCTACGAGATGGTGGAGCTCCCGGCGAGACGTCTGCTGCTGCGCCGTCGCCACTCGGCCAAGGCACCGGCCCCCCGCGAGACGCAGCCGGCGTCGAGAGGCTGAGCCACCGCTGCGAGCCGTGCGGTCCCGGCCGGGGCGCGCCTCACCGAGCGGTTCTGAACAGCCGTGCGCCGGCTCCCGCAGGGCGGGAGCCGGCGCACGGGCGGCGTCACTTGATGGAGCAGGTGTTCCCGGAGGCCGGGTTCAGCAGGCCGATCAGGTCGATGCTGTCGCCGCAGACGTTGGCGTCGACGTCGACCGGCACCTGGATGACATTGCCCGAGACGACACCCGGGCTGTTGTTGGCGGCGCCGACCGGGCCCGGGTCGGCCGCGAAGGCCGTCGCCGAGCCTCCCACGGCAAGGAAGCCTGCGAGCACGGCCGTTGTCGCAAAACTGCGAAGACACATGATCTGCCTCACTGGTTGACGAAGGGGTGCTTCCATCACACCCGCACCCCGTCCCGTGCGCCTCTCCGGCTACGCCGTTCGGGGGGCTGCGCGATCATGGAGTGCGGGTCAGGGAAAGGACGTCACCTTCGACGGGACGGTGCCGGTCCCCGAGGTCGGTGCGCCGGTTCCGTTCACGACGTGGGCGTACTGGCCGTTGCCGCCCAGCGAGATGACCAGCAGGTCGTGCATCCTGATGCCGCCGGTCGCCGGGGCCTCGAAGCCGTCGGCCTGGACGATCGAGGGATCGGCCGTGTAGTTGCAGTAGCTGCCCAGGCCCCAGGCATCGTGACGGGTGACGGAGTCGGCGACCTTGTAGGCCGCGTAGCCGACGGTGCCGCCGTGGGTGACGGCGGCCGCGTTCGGGGCGTCGTACGCCTTCTCGTTCTGGAAGAAGATCGTCCGGCCGCGTTCCCCGCTCCAGTACACGTCGTACTTGTTGAAGTGCTCGACGAACAGGCCCGTGGCGAGTACGTCGTCACCGTTGACGGTGAGGCCGTAGTCGGCGCGGTTGGTGTCCCAGCCGACGCCGCTGCCGTGGTCGGCGCGCCAGAGCCAGGTGTGGTCGATGATCACGTCGTTGCTGTTCACCACGACGGAGTTGGTGGCGAGGCCGGGGCCCGCGCCGCCGATGCGGACGAAGACGTCCTGCATGGTGGTCGGGTCGGCGGAGTGGTCGGCGGTGGAGCCGGGGGTACCGATCCGCAGCAGGGTGCCGGAGTTGACGGGGCCCGCGTCGATGAGGAAGCCCGCGAGCCGTACGCCGTCGACGTCGGCCACATGCATCGCGTCGATGCCGTTGTCGGGGACCAGCGTGGCGAGACCGAGTCCGAGGACGACGGTGTCGGGGCGGGTGACGTCGATCGTCTGGTCGAGGTGGTAAATGCCGGGCGTGAACAGGAGGTTGAGGCCCTGGGCCAGGGCGGCGTTGATCGTGGCCGCCGTGGCGCCCGGCTTCACGACGTAGAACCGGTCGAGCGGGAGGGACCTGCCGGGGGTGTTCGGCCAGGAGACGCCCCGGGCGCCGGTGCGCTCGCTCGGGACGAACACCTTGTAGTCGTTGCCGTCGAGGTAGAGGTACGGCTTCTCGCGCGAGACGGGGGTGGTGTCCAGCGTGGTGTAGGGGCCGTTGTCGAAGTTGGTCGCGGGTGCGCCCTGGACTCCGGAGAAGGTCATGTTCCAGACACCGTTGGTCCAGCCGCCGACCGAGCTGTCCCGGGTGTACCACTGCTGCTGGGAGTACGGGCCCACCGTGCCGTCGATCTTGGAGTCGGCGATGTAGCCGCCGGAGGCCCAGCCGTAGCCGGTCGGTGCCAGGTTCATGCCGCCCTTGACGTGGATGCGACGGAAGGGTGAGGCCTGGGCGACGGCCCAGCGGTCGGTGCCGTTGGAGGGGGTGATGGCGAGGTTCTCCGCCGAACGCCAGAAGTTCTGGGTGGCGTTGCCGCCCGACCAGCCGGCGTCGACCGTCACGTCACCGTTGATCCGGGTGTCGTCGGGGTTCAGGCCCAGTCCGGAGACCGAGGTGTAGAAGCCGAGTTGGGCGTTGAGACCGTTGTAGGTGCCCGGCTTGAGCAGGAACTGGTAGCGGCCGGTGCCGAACTGGGCCGACTCCTGCTGCTTGAAGACGTCGTCGAACTTCTGCTGGAGGTTCGGGGTGGTGGGGTCGGCCACGATGACGTTCGGGCCGAGGTCGCCGCCGCCCTGGACCGGGCCCGTCGTGCCGGTCGCCGTGGTGTGCACGGACATCTCCCACAGCGAGTAGCCGTAGCCGGTGCCGCGTGCGGTGCCGTAGACGCGGACGTACCGGCCGGAGCCGCTGACGTCGTACGACGTCGTGCCGCCGCTCGCGCCGGTGACGGTCCTGAGGGTGGTCCAGTTCTGCCCGTCGGTGGAGGCCTGGAGCTGGAAGTCCTTGCCGTAGGCGGCCTCCCAGTTCAGGTCGATCGCGCACAGGTCCCGGGCGGTGCCGAGGTCGACCTGGAGCCACTGCGGGTCGGAGAACCGGCTGGACCAGCGGGTCGAGGGGTCGCCGTCGAAGGCGGCGGAGGCGGGGGTGCCGGCGTTCTCGGTGGAGGAGGCCGTGGCCGGTCTGCCGCGGGCGGCGTCGGCCGGATCGCAGGTGGCCGCCCGGGGTGTGGCGGCGGCCGGGGTGTGGGCGAGGGGAAGGGTGAGCAGCGCGGCCAGGGCGGCGAGCGCGACTGCCGGGCGTGTCGGTCCTGTGCGGCTTCTCATCTGGCGGCTCCGAAGGGTGAGGGACGTCGATCGACCGGTCCCACTGCTTAGTTCATGTTTTGATTTAAGTGGTGAGGCAAGCGGACGACAAGCCTTCGGGAGCCAAAACCTTCGGGCGGCGAACTCTCGGAGCCGCAGGAGCTCTCAGAACCGCAGACCGTGTCCCCGGGCCAGGACGTGATGCGGGTCGTGGCGCTTCTTGGCCTCGGCGAGGGTCTGCCAGTCGCTCCCGTAGTGCTCGCGCCAGTCGGCGGCGGTCATCGCCAGGGCGTTGACGGGATAGGCGACGCCGCCCTCGGAGCGGGCGAGGTCGTAGGCCCTGCGGTTGGCGGCCACCATCGCCTCGGCCGTCCCGGGACGGCCGGGTGGGGCCGTGCGCAACAGGGCGAACAGGTACAGGACCGCACCGGACGGGCGGCGGAAGAGCGGCGCGCGCAGCGGGCCGGACAGCAGCGGGTAGAGCAGGACGAGGCCGGTGTCGCGCAGGTCGTGGAAGCCCGGGTCGGCGAGTACGGCACGCACGACGGATGCGGCGCGGTCGTGCGGGAGCAGCAGGTTGAGCCAGGGGTGCGGGTGCAGCCACTCCCCCGTCTCGGTCAGGACCGCCTCGTCCGTGTCCACCCTGTGAACGAACTCGGCGTAGTCGAGGTCGGTCGTCTCCACGGTGGCGGGGTCGTGGCCCAGGCCGTCGAGGAGCGCCCCGTCGTCGGGCGCGAGCCCGTCCGCGTGCGGGGCCACCGCCTCGATCATGTACTGCCAGCCGCCCTGCTCGGCCGGGCGGGCCTGGCCCTCCAGGTAGGCGAAGCGTGGCTCCTCGGCGAGCATCCGCTGGTCGGCGAGGTAGCGGGCGAGATCGGTGTGGAAGAGGCAGTAGCGGCGGACCCGGGCGGGCGCGGGGACGAGACGCAGAGTGGCGGTGACGATGACGGCGCACTGGCCGAGGCCCGCGAGCACGGCGTGGAAGAGCGCCGGGTCCCGGTCGGGCGAGCAGACGTGGTGCTCCCCGGTGCCGGTCACCACCTCCAGTTCCAGGACCTGGTCCGCGACCAGCCCGTGCCGATGGGTGGCGCCGCCGAGCCCGCCCGCCGACAGGACCCCGCCGACACTCGCGCCGAGGTAGTCCGTGAGGACCGGGGGCGTGAGCCCGTGCGGCAGGGTGGCGGCCAGTACCTCCCGCCACAACACCCCGGCGCCTACGGTGATCCGGCCGTCGGCGACGACTGCGGTCCGGCTCATCGGGCGCAGGTCCAGTACGACCCCGCCGCCCGCCTGCCCCTGGCCGTACATCGAGTGGCCGCCGCCGTACACGCTCACCGGGATGCCGCGGGGGCCGGTGAACCGCAGCAGGTCCGTGATCCCGGCGACGGACTCCGGGCGGAGCACACCGAGCGGTGTCTCCCGCACGAGGCGGCCGAAGTCCCGCGCGGACGCGCCGAGCGCCTCGGGGCGGGTGTCCAGCGCGCGGCCGAAGCGGGCGGCGAGGTCATGGGCCTGCGTCATGCCGGAATCACATCAGACGGAGGCGGCGGGCGTCGAGATCGCCGTCAACGTCCGCCCGTCGTCTGGTTCTTGACGAGTTCCAGCAGGGCGGCGTGGGTCTGCGCGTCGGCCGCCGCGACGAGTCCGTCGGCGCCGGTGAGCACGGGCTCGCCGCGCAGGCCGGTCACCGTGCAGCCCGCCGCGCGGCACAGCGCGATGCCGGCCGCGAAGTGCACGCTGTCGCGCAGGTCGCCGTCGGTGACATAGGCGGCGCGGCGCCCGGCGGCGACCCAGGCCACGGCGAGGGTACTGGAGATCACCCTGGGCCGGAACCGCTCGGCGAACCCGGGGTCGGCCAGGAGGCGCACCGCCCGGAAGCCGGGGGCGCCCGGGAACGGCGGGTCGAGGTTGACGTCCACGAGCGCGGAACCGGCCGTCGGCGTCAGCGGCTCGTCGGTGCCGTCGGCGGCGCGCACCCGGGCCGCGGTGCCGTCGGTCCAGAACACCTCGGCGCCGAACGGGTCGGCGGTCGCGGCGGCCGTGACCCGGTCGCCGTCGCGCAGGGCGACGTTCACGCCGACGAGCATGCTGCGCACGGCGTAGTTGAGGGTGCCGCACAGGGGGTCGACGAGCCAGCGGCGGCGGGCGTCGGCGGCGCCGCGGCGCCCGCTCTCCTCGCCGGTCACGGCGTCGTCGGGGCGGGCGGCGCGCAGCACGTCCAGGATGGCCCGCTCGGCGGCCACGTCGGCCTCGGTGGCGAAGTCGCCGGCGGACTTGTCGTAGCGTGCGAGCCGGCTGCCGTAGAGGTCGCGGACCACGGCGGCGCCCGCCTGGGCCGCTCGCACGGCCAGGTGGGCGTCGGTCTCGTTGGTGATCATGGGCGCAGGATAGCCAGAAGTCCCGTGGTGGCTGGAGGGGTTGGGTCTTCGGGCGCTCAGCTCGCGGTGAGGGACAGGGTCTGCTCGGCTGCGGTGCGGCTCCCGCCGACGGCTCTGTGGGTGCGGTCCGTCCAGGTGCGCACCGGCGTGGTCTCGGCGAGCCGCCCGGACGTGCCGGACAGACCGAGCACGAGGCCGCTGTAGCGGTTGACCAGCCGGTAGGTGCGGCCGCTCGCGTCCGGGATCACGAACCACTGCTGTCCGACGGCCGGACCGCCGGCCGGGGCCCGGGTGACGGTGGGCCGGGCGCCCCAGGCGCGGCCCGCGGTGGCGGCGGAGTCGACGCCGAGCAGCCGGCCGCTCGCGGCGTTGGTGAGGGTGAAGGCGCCGTCGCCGGTCGGGGTGAAGACCCAGGTGTCCCGGCCGGTTCCGGTGGGCCGGGCCAGCGAGGTGGTGCCGGAGCCGCCGGCCGCCTGGGCGAGGAACCGGCCCGTGCCGCCGCGGATGCGGTAGCGGCGGCTGGTGTCCACGGGCGCGGCGGCGGGCTTCGCGGAGTCGACGGTGAGGTCGACGTACTCGCCGGAGGCGTCGTGCGAGCAGCCGAAGGCGCAGTAGGAGCGGAAGGACCTGCCGACGATCATGGAGCTGGTGCGGTTGGCGCTGTCGAGGAACCAGCGGTACCAGGAGGCGTTCGTGTAGCTCCCGGTGTCCCCGATGAGGTGCCACTTCTGGGTCGTCAAGTCGTCGGTGGCGTACAGGTACTGGGGCGCGTTGCCGCTCTGGTCGACGGCCTGGGGTTCGCCGATGTAGAGGCCGAGGTAGGCGTCGTAGGCGATGTTCATGACGAACAGCGGCGAGGTCGAAGGCATCTTCCCGGCCGCGATCTGCTGGGCCGCCGTGCCGGTGTTGGCCGGGTCGTACTCGGCGGCTGCCGGGGTGTAGCCGGTGGGGTGGTCGGCGTCGACGGGGACGATGTCGCTCTCCTTGCCGCCGGTGCCGGGCTGGGACCAGGCGCCGTCGTACCACTTGCGCCACGAGCCGGGGGCCATCTTGGCCGAGATCGGGGCGCGGGCGACGTGTTCGTAGAACGCCTTCCAGCCACCGCTCTTGTCGATGATCCGGGAGCCGTAATAGACGTAGAAGTAGCCGGAGGCGGGGTCGACGAAGAGACGCTGGTCGCCGTCGCCGTAGGAGTACGTCTGGTTCGGGAAGGCCGTGGTGTCGCCGCGCTCGGTGCTGTACGGCGAGGTGATGACGTGGTCCTTGACGGTCCAGGTGCGGCCGTGGTCGGTGGAGACGGCGTAGTCGACGGCGTCGTAGTGCAGTCCGTCGCCGAAGGGCTGCGGGGTGAACTCGTTGTGCACCAGGCCGTACCAGTCGCCGGTGTCGGGGTCGACCCACATCCCGGACAGGTCGCAGTAGTTCTTCTGGGCGTAGCCGGAGCCGCTGGGTGCGTAGGTGGCCTGGCGGCCGGTGGGGCTGTTGTTGCAGCGCCAGGTGGTGTCGTCGTTGCGGTCGGCCGGGTTGGCCGGGTTCACCGCCTTGCTGAGCTTGTTGTCGAAACCGGCGGTGTCGAAGTCCTTGCCGGTGTAGAAGTCCCAGGTGCGCGGGTCCTTGGCGCCGTACAGGGCGGCGGACTGCTGGTAGTGGAAGGTGCCGTCCCGGTCCAGGTACGGGGTGGCGGGGGTGTCCGTGGGGTGGGTGAACGGCACCGGGCTGCCCACGGTCACGCGGTAGGCGGCGTCGGCGGGTGCCGCGGTGGCCGCCGGGGACGTGAGGGCGCCGCCGAGGACCAGGGCGACGGCCGCCGAGGTCACTGCCAGGGTGCCGCCCGCTCTGTTCAAGAGTCGCACCTGTGCTCCTTGTTGCCGAAGGGCCGGTTGCACGGAACGATCCGGCCCCGCCGCTCTGTCCGGCAATGGACTCCGGTGCTGCGCCTCTTGCACTTTCGCGCGCGCGGCCGCGCGGTGGTGCCGCTCAGGACTCCTCGGGCGGGGTCGCGGACAGCGGTGTGTCCCAGGCCAGTTGGCGGATGAGCGCCGCGTCCGGATCGGCGGGCCGGGCCACGACCGCGCCCGGGCGGGCCGACCGGTGCCCGGCGCGGGAGATGCCGCCGCTGACGGCGACGTTGCGCTCCGCGCGCGGGCGGCGGTGCGCCTCGTAGGCGGCGAGCGCGGCGGGCACGCCGGGCCGGTCGCGCAGCGCCTTGGCGAGGACGACGGCGTCCTCCAGGGCCATCGAGGCGCCCTGGCCGGTGGCCGGGGAGGCGGCGTGGGCCGCGTCACCGACGAGCAGCACGCGTCCGGTGTGCCACACGGAGCCGAGCGGCAGGTCGGTGGCGTTGGTGGCGAGGACCGGGCCGACGGAGGCGGCGACGATGTCCGCGGCCGGTGTGGCGTCCTCCGCCAGCAGCGGCAGCAGCTCCGCGCGCGGGTCGACCTCGTGGGCGGAGCCGTCGGCGGGCAGGGACTCGGTGTCGACGCGGGCGAACCAGTACGTCTGTCCCGCCGGTGACACCGCGTACCCGAAGGTGGTCTCGGCGCCGCGGACGAAGGTGATGAGGCCGGTCGGATCGGCGCTGGGGGCGGTTTCGGTGTAGCCGTAGTAGATCCGCTGGCCCGCGTAACCGGGCTGCGCCTCGGGGGCGATGAGCGCGCGCACGGTGGAGCCCAGTCCGTCGGCGCCGACGAGGAGGTCCGCGTCGGCGCTGGTGCCGTCGGCGAAGTACGCGGTGACGCCGCCCGGCCCTTCGCTCACGCCGGTCAGGCGGGCGCCGTGGCGCACCGGGACGCCGCGCCGGGCCGCCTCGCGCTGGAGGGCGGCGTTCAGCTCGCCGCGGCGCAGGCACCGGTAGTGCAGGTCGGGGTCGGTCACCTCGCCGAGCGGCGCGTGTGCCTGCTCGGTGCCGCGGCTGTCGAGCAGCCGGAGCGACGTCAGCGGGAACCCGATGGCCGTGACCGCGTCCGTGGCGTCGAGCTCGGCCAGGGCGCGCATGCCGTTGCTGCCCAGGGTCAGGAAGGCGCCGATGTCCTGCGCCGTGTCGGGGTGGGCCTCGTGCACGGTGACGTCGTACCCGGCCTTGTGCAGCCCGAGCGCGGCGGCGGTCCCCGCGATGCCGCCGCCGATCACCGCTGTTGTCGTCGTGTGCGTCCCGCTCACGCGCCGCTCCCCGTCTCGACCGTGCCCCGTCCGATGACGGTCACCCTACAAGGGCAGTGCCGGGGGCCGCGGGGCCGAAACGGTCGAGATCCGGACAGCGCGCGACCGGCGGCGCCGACGGCCCGCCGCCCCTCCGCGCACGCGTCGCGCCTCCGTCCCGCGCGCCGCACCCGGGGAGCACGCTGCGGGGAGCTGTGCACAGGCGTCACCCGGTGCGCCCGTGCCGTGACGGGTTTTTGACGGGGAAGTGGGTACCTCCCGGCCATGCGGTTGAGCGTGGTGGATGCGGGGTCGAACACCGTCCGGTTGGTGATCGCGGATGTGGAGGGAGGTGTTCCGCTGCCGGTGCACACGGTCAAGTGGAAGCTGCGCCTGTCCGAACACGTCGGTCCGGACGGCGCCATCGCCGACGAGGCGGTGGAGAGTCTGGTGCAGGCGGTGGCCGCGGCGGGGGCCACGGCCCGGCGCTGGCATGCGAGGGGGCCGCTGGCCTTCGCGACGGCGGTGGTCCGCGGTGCCCCGAACCGGCTGGAGGTGCTGCGGCGGGTGGCCGCCGGAACCGGAATCCGGATGTGCACCCTGCCGGGCGAGACCGAGGCCGAGCTGACCTTCCTCGCGGCGCGGCGCTGGCTCGGCCTGCGCGCGGGCCCCCTGGCGCTGCTCGACATCGGCGGCGGGTCGCTGGAGGTGGCCTTCGGCCGGGGCCGGCTGCCCGACTTCGCCGCCTCGCTCCCGCTCGGTGCCGGACGGCTCACCCGGGAGCACCTCGGTCTCCAGGATCCGCCGGGCCCGGCCGAGTTGAAGGAGCTGCGCCGCCGGATCCGGCACGATCTGCGGGACGTCGCCACGCGGATCCGCTGGGAGGCGCCGCGCACGGCGGCCGTCGGTTCCCGTACGTTCCAGCAGCTGGCCCGGCTGTGCGGGGCGGCACCCGGGCGCCACGGGCCGTTCGCGCGGCGGGAGATGCGCCGCCGGGACCTGAGCGAGGCGGTGCGGACGCTCGCCGCGCTGCCCGCCGCCGAGCGGGCCCAGTTGCCCGGCATCTCCGCGCCGCGGGCCGAGCAGAGCCTGGCCGGGGCGGTCGTGGGCCACACCGCGCTGAAGCTCATGGGGCTGCGCCGGGTCGTCGTGCTGCCGTGGGCGATCCGCGAGGGTGTGCTGCTGCGCTACGTCGAGGACGGCGCCGACTGGTGGACGGAGGTCACCGGCGCCGCCGACGCCGCCCTCCTGCCCCCGGCGGCGACCCTGCGCATCGCGGGCCCGTCGGCGTAGCCGGGGCCCGCCGCCCACGTCACCCGACGGCAACGAATCACACCATCCTGTAGCGATCATGACAAATGAGGGGTAGGCATGCCCGTATGGCATTACGTCGATCACGATCGGGAACGAAACGCCTCGCCGCCCTCGTCGCCGCGGCGGCACTGGTCCTGGTGGGCTGCGACAGCGGCGGCACGTCGTCCGCCGGGGACGGGCGCGAGCAGCTGACCGTGGCGGCGCTGCCGCTCACCGACTCGGCCGCGCTCTATCTCGCCCGGGACCGGGGGCTGTTCGCCAAGGAGGGCCTGGACGTGCGGGTCCAGCCCGTGCAGCAGAGCATCCAGGCGCTGCCCGCGCTGCTCAAGGGCCAGGTCGACGCGATCGCGAGCGCGAACTACGTCACCTACTTCCAGGCGTACGAGAAGGGCACCCTGGACCTGCGCATCCTCGCCGAGGGCGTGCGGATCGCCCCGCACATGATGGACGTCCTCGTGCCCAGGGACTCGCACCTGACGTCGCCAGGGGACCTGGCCGGCAAGAAGGTCGCCGTCGCCGTCCTCAACAACATCCAGTCCCTCACCCTGAACGCGATCCTCGCCGCCCGGGGCGCGGGGCGGCCCGTCTACCGGCAGATCCTGTTCCCGCAGATGGGCCCCGCGCTGGAGCGCAACCAGGTGGCCGCCGTCCACGCGGTCGAGCCCTTCGACACCGCGATCCAGGACCAGGTGGGCGCCCGGGTGCTGCTGGACGGCGGCTCGGGGCCGGCGGCGGGCCTGCCCGCCAGTGGGTACGTCACCACACGTGCCTTCGTCCGCGAGCACCCGAAGGCCGCCGCGGGCTTCCGGCGGGCGATCGAGGCGGCCTCGAAGCTCGCCGCCGCCGACCCGGACGCGGTGCGCGCGGAACTGCCGAAGTACGCCAAGGTGACGGCGGACGAGGCCAAGTCCCTCCATCTGCCCGCCTATCCGGCGACCGCCGACGCGGCCCAGCTGCGCCGGCTGATCCACCTCATGCGACAACAGGGGATGCTGACGAAGGACATCGATCCGGCGCCGCTGCTGGTGACATGACCCGGCGTCAGGACCTGGCGCTCGGCCTGCTCGGCGCGGCGCTCGCCTTCGGGGTGTGCGAGGCGGTCTCGCGGGCCGGGATCGTCCGGCGCGACTATCTGCCGCCCGCCTCCGAAGTCCTCGCCCGCGCCGCGCGGTTGGCGGGCGACGGAACGTTCCTCGACGGGGTCGGGGCGACCCTGCGGGCCTGGGCGCTGGGCCTGGCCCTCGCCTGCGCGATCGCCGTACCGCTCGGGCTGCTGCTGGGCGCGGTGCCGGGGGTGGAGGCGGCCGTGCGCGCGGTCGTCGAGTTCCTGCGGCCGCTGCCCTCGGTCGCGCTGATCCCGCTGGTGTCGCTGCTGCTCGGGTCGGGCACGCGGACCGAGGTGACGCTGATCGCGTACGCCTCGCTCTGGCCGGTGCTGTTCAACACCCTCTACGGCCTCGGCGAGACCGACCCGTTGGCCAGGGACACGCTGCGCGCCTTCGGCTTCGGGCGGCTCGCGGTGCTGTGGCGGGTGGAGCTGCCGAGCACCGCCCCGTTCATCGCCGCGGGGCTGCGGATCTCCGCCGCCGTCGCCCTGATCCTGGCCGTGGCCACCGAGATCCTCTCCGGCTTCGGGCAGGGCCTCGGCATCTTCATCGCCCAGGCCCAGACCGCGACGGACGGCACCCTGGACGTCCTGGCCGCGGTGGTGTGGGCGGGCGCACTCGGCCTGGTCGTCAACGGCGTACTGGTCGCCGCGGAACGGCGGTTGTTCGCCTGGGCACGTGAACGCCGGGGCGCGGAGGGACAGTTCGCCAAGGAGGGAGCCCGGCACGCCGCCGTCCCCCTGCTGTTGCGCTGGTCGGTGCTCCTCGGCGCCGTCGGCTGCTGGGAGCCGGCCGCACGCGCGCGCGGCAGCGTCTACTTCCCGCCGCCGCTGCGCATCGTCCGGCACGCCCGCGACCTGTGGTTCTCGGGACCGGCCCGGCATCTCTTCCTCACCCCGGCCGCCGAGGACACGATCCTGCCGAGCCTTTCCCGGATGGCGGCCGGGTTCACGCTCGCGGCGGTCGCCGGAATCGCCCTCGGGCTCGCGGTGGGCCGCTCGCGGCGGGCGTACGCGCTGTGCGATCCGGTGCTCCAGTTCGCGCGGGCCGTGCCGCCGCCCGCGCTGGTACCGGTGTTCGTCGTGGTCTTCGCCCTCGGCACGCCCATGCAGGTGGCGTCGATCGCGTTCAGTGCCGTCTGGCCGGTGCTGGTCAACTCGGCCGAGGGCGCCCGCGCGACCGACCCGCTGCGGCTCCAGGCGGCGGCCGTGCTGCGGCTGACGGCGCCCGAGCGGCTCTGGTTCCTGATCCTGCCCTCGGCGCTGCCCCGGATCTTCGCGGGGCTGCGGCTCAGCCTGTCGCTGTCCCTGATCCTCATGGTGTTCTCGGAGCTGCTGCCGGGCAGCGACAACGGCATCGGCTTCACCCTCACCGACGCGCAGACCCGCTCCGACCTGCTCACCGTGTGGGCGGCGCTGGTCCTGCTGGGCGCGCTCGGCTTTCTCCTCAACTCCGGTCTGCTGGCGGTCGAGAAGCGGCTCGTCGGCCCAGGGAGGACGGCATGACGACGACCACGGTCCGCGAGGCGGTCGTACGGTTTCTGCGCGACACCGGTATGACCACGGTCTTCGGCAATCCGGGCTCCACGGAACTGCGGATGTTCCGCGACTGGCCGGACGACTTCACGTATGTGCTCGGCCTCCAGGAATCCGTCGCCGTCGGTATGGCGGCCGGACATGCGCTGGGCACCCGGCGGGCCGCGTTCGTCAGTCTGCACTCGGCCGGCGGGATGGGCCACGCCCTCGGCGCGGTGTTCAACGCCTACCGGGACCGGGTACCCCTGGTGATCGTGGCGGGCCAGCAGGCGCGCTCGCTGCTCCAGCTGCGGCCGTTCCTCGGCGCCGACGAACCGGCCCTGTTCCCGCGCCCGTACGTGAAGTCCGCCCGCCAGCCGGAGCGGGCCGAGGACGTGCCCGCCGTGCTGGCCGAGGCGTACCGGACCGCGATGACCCACCCGCGCGGGCCGGTGTTCGTCTCCGTGCCCGAGGACGACTGGGACCACCGCGCCGAGCCCGTCCCGCCCCGCACGCTGCACACGGCGTTCACGGCCGCCCCGGACGCCCTCGCCGCGCTCGCCGGCCGGCTGGACTCCTGCGCCCGCCCGGCGCTCGTGGTCGGCCCGGGGGTGGACGACGAGGACGCCCTGGACGAGGTGCGGGTGCTGGCCGAGCGGCTCCGGGCCGGGGTGTGGATCAGCCCGCTCTCCGGCCGCTCCGGGTTCCCCGAGTCGCATCCGCTGTTCCAGGGCTTCCTGCCGCCGGTGGCCCGCCACTTGGCCGCCCGCCTCGCGCCGTACGACGTCGTCGTGGCCCTCGGCGCGCCGGTGTTCACCTACCACGTGGCCGACGACGGTCCGCCGCTCGCGACCGGCACCGAGCTGTTCCACCTGGACTGCGACGCCGGCCAGGCCGCGTGGCTGCCCGTCGGCACGAGCGTCGTCACCACCCTGCGGCCCGCGCTGGCCCGGCTCGCGGAGCTGCTGAAGGAGTCGGACCGGGAACCCCCGCCGCCCCGGCCGGCCCCCGCCCCGGCAGCGGCGGACGGGCACATCACCCCGGAGTTCCTGTTCGACCTCCTGCGGGACCGGCTGCCGCGCGACCGGGTGCTCGTCGAGGAGGCGCCGAGCCACCGGGACGCGCTGCACGCGCGCGTACCCGTCGATGCGAGCGGCGGCTTTCTCACCACGGGCAGCGGGGCGCTCGGCTGGGGACTGCCGCTCGCGGTCGGCCGGGCCCTCGCCGACCGGCGCCGGGTGGTGTGCGTGGTCGGCGACGGCTCGGCGCTGTACTCCGTGCAGGCGCTGTGGAGCGCGGCCCGGCACGCGGCCCCGGTCACCTATGTGCTGCTGGACAACGGCGGTTACGCGGCCGTCCGCGCGCTGGGCCGCCGGATCGGCATCGCGGGTGCCCCCGGCACGGACATCACCGGCATCGACTTCGCGGCCCTCGCCCAGTCCTTCGGCTGTCCGGCGGCCCGCGCCGAGGACCCCGGCGAGCTGCCTGCCGCCCTGGACCGCGCGCTGGGCCGGGGCGACGACGCGGGCCCCTTCCTGCTGCACCTGCGGGTCACCGGCAGCGCGGGCACCCTGTACGAGCCGTGGGCCGGGTGAGGGGATGCTGCGCCTCGACGCGGTCAGCCGGCACTTCGGCGACCAGCGTGTCCTCGACGGCATCACCCTCACCGTGCCGGACGGACAACTCCTGTGCGTCGTCGGTCCGTCCGGCTGCGGCAAGTCCACGCTGCTGCGCACCATCGCCGGACTGCTGCCCGTGCAGGACGGCACGGTCACGGTGGACGGCACACCCGTGGCAGGGGTGCCGGACCGGCTCGCGGTCGTCTTCCAGGAGTACGGCCGCTCGCTGCTGCCGTGGCTCACCGTGCGCGACAACGTGGCGCTGCCGCTGCGCCGGCTCGGCCTTCACCGGGCCGCGCGCCGCGCCGCGGCCGAGGCGATCCTCGACCGCGTCGGTCTGGCCGGGGCCGGGCGGCGCCGTCCGCCCGAGCTGTCGGGCGGGATGCAGCAGCGCGTCGCCATCGCCCGGGCCCTGGTCTGCCGCCCCTCGCTGCTGCTCATGGACGAGCCGTTCGGCTCGCTCGACGCCCGCACCCGGGAGGATCTGGAAGACCTGCTGCTGGAGGTGCACCGGGCCGACGGCACGACGATCGTGTTCGTCACCCACGACATCGACGAGAGCGTGTACCTCGGCGACCGCGTCGTCGTCCTCTCCCCCGGCCCCGGCTCCCGTGTCGTCCTCGACCTGCCCGTCGGCCTGCCCGCCGACCGCGATCAGATCGGGACGCGCGGCCTGCCTGCTTTCGTCGCACTGCGCACGGAGGTGGGCCGGGCGGTGCGCGGCCACGGCCAGGACGGCCGAAAGGGGTGACCCCGGGCCCGCCGGGATCACCCCTTTCTCCTTCACCCGCTGCTCAGCGCAGGTCGCGCAGCTGCACGGTGTAGATCCCGCGGCCGTGCGTCGCGGCGTACAGCGTGCCGCCGTCCGGGCTCCCCTTGAGCTGGAGGACGGCGACGGCCGGCAGGCTGCCGACGCGCTGCCAGGTGGCGCGTCCCGGTGCGCGGTAGACGACGCCCAGGTCGGTGGCGACGGCGAGGCCGCCGTCGGCCGTCAGCAGCGCGCAGTCGCTGGGCACGTCGGGCAGGTTCGCCGAGACGTCCTTCCAGGTGGTGCCGCCGTCGGTGGACTCGAAGACATGGCCGACGCCCGCGCCGGGGCCCTCGGTCCAGGCCCGGGAGAAGCCGCTGACCGTGAGGAAGACGTGGTCGGCGTTGTGCGGGTCGACGGCGAAGCCGCTGAGGTAGCGGTTCGGTACGGTCCCGTCGACGGGCAGGTCGATGTCGTGCCAGCCGGTGCCGTCCGCGTTGCCGACGGCGATGCCGCGGGCGAAGCCCTGGTTGTTGCAGGGGCCGCACCAGGCGGCGTAGATCTTCCCGCCGGAGGCGGCGACGGCGGTCGCGGTGCGGCCCTTGCCGAGGTCGTGGACGCTGGTCCACTCGGAGCCGCTGCGGATGGCGTAGCCGTGGGTCTGGACCCAGATGTGGCGGCCGCCCGCGACCCAGGTGCTGCCGTTCTTCAGGTCCGCGGTGAGCGGGGCGATGAAGCGGGCCTCGCTGGTGGCGTTGTCGGGCGGGGCGACGGAGTACGAGGTGGCCTTGGTCGGGTCGGTGGACCAACTGCCGTCGTTCACCGCGCAGTTCTGGGTCACCTGCACGGCGAGGTAGACGTACTCCTGGGCGATGTCGCACCCGTTGGCGGGATCGGTGAGCGTGTCACCGCCGTCGCCGCCGAAGTCGGAGCCCATGACCGTGTCGTTGCCACGGAGGATGGACTGGCCGTTGTCCTGGAGGCCGCCGGTGACGGTCACCCCGCCGTGGTCGAGGTCCTTGCCGATGCCGACCGAGTAGTACTGGAGGGTGTCGATGGTGCCGTCGTTGAGGGAGGTCCAGTCGGTGGCGTGGCCGGAGGCGTCCTGGGCGCCGTCGACCGGGCGTTGGTAGATGCCGCCGTCGTTGCCGACGTAGACGTAGGACTTTCCGTGGTAGCTGCCGATGGCGACGCCGTGCTGGTCGGAGTGGGTGGTCTGGCTGCAGGACCCGGTCTGCCGGGAGGGGTCGATGCTCCAGCAGGAGAACGGGAAGTTCCAGTACGGGCCGACGGTCGACCAGGTGGTGCCGCCGTTCTTGGTCTCGTAGACCTCCTCCAGGCCCGCGTACAGGTGCTGCGGGTCGACCGGGTCGACGGCGAGGAACTGGTTGTACCAGGCCTGTACACCGGGCATGTAACCGGCCGTCGTCAGCGCGGAGTTGTCGGCGGCGAGACCCTTGTAGTCGGCGATCTTCGTCCAGGGGCCGGTCGGGGAACCGGACGTGGCGACGTAGATGCCCTCCAGACCGCTGTCGGGGTTGGTGCTGAGCTGCTGCGGCGACTGGTCGATGGCGTAGTAGCGGGAGCCGTCGGCGGAGCGGGCGAAGGTGACGTTGCCGACGTTCGCGGCGTCGGCCGGGAGGTCACCGAGGCCGCTGGTGATGCGGGTCCAGGCGCCGTTCACCCTGGTGTAGAAGCCGTTGTAGTCGTCGCCGCTGCGCCAGCCGACGGCCAGGACCACCTTGGACGGGTCCTTGGGGTCGATGGCGATGTCGTTGGCGATGTTCTTGTACGGGGCGGCGGCGTCGTGGGCCTTGGACCCCTTCGGCAGGTAGTCCGGGTTGGGCGCGAACTCCAGCTTCCAGGGGCCGCGCAGGTCACCGGTGGAGTGGCTCCACACGCCCTCGCTGGTGGCCGCCCACACCCGGTCGCCGCCGAAGCGCAGCTCGTGGATGGTGGTGCTCTCCAGCTCGCTGCCGCCGACCCGGTTGCGGACGGAGAAGGCGCCGTGGTGGGGGTGGGTCAGGACGTAGACGCCGCTGCCGAGGTGGGCGTCGGAGTTGGTGGTGGCCTCGCCGGTGCCCAGCCACAGCCGGCCCGCGCCGTCGAGGGCCAGTGCGCCGGTGGACTGGGCGGGCAGTCGGTCGCTGATGGGCTGCCAGTGCCCGCCCGCGCTGCGCGAGCGCCACACGCCGCCGCCGGCGCTGCCCGCGTAGACGTAGCCGTCGTCGTCGGCGGCCACCGCGGCCATCCGGCCGGTCACGTTCCCGGATCCGCCGCTGGAGTTGGAGTCGACGTCGCGGTAGCGCGGGTCGTCGGAGTTGTAGGGCAGGTTCGTGATGTTGTGCCAACGGCCGCCCGCGCTGCGGAGGTTGGCGAGGCTGTTCCAGGCCGCGCCGTACGCGCCCGGGGCGACGACACCGGGCGAGGTGCGCGCCTCGGCGTACTGGTCCGCGCCCTCGGCTACCCCGTCCGCCTCGTTGCCGCCGTCCCCCGCCTCGTGCGGGGACATGGCGCCCACCGACTGCACGCGTTCCTTGGCCAGTTGGGCGAGGACGCGGGCGCCGAAGGGGCTCGGTGAGCGCCCGGACGCGGCGGACGGGGGGATGGCGACGAGCGCGGCGGACGCCGTGAGCGCGCAGACGGTGAACCACCGTCTTCTGCGGGTCGGCACGGACACCAGGGACCTCCAGGAGCGATCGACACTGACCGACGCTGGAGACCCGATCACGCGGACACGGAAACATCCGCCGCTTGGCAAAGTTTTGGCGAGAACCTGTCAGTAGCTGTCAGTGGCTGCCGTTCCGGCGGGCACGCAGCCTGCCGACCGTCTTGAGGAACTGGTCCGCCGGATCGCGCAGCCCGGGGTGGGCCAGCACCGTGTTGCGCAGGCCCCTGACCGGCCTGCGCCACAGCCGCTGGGCCATCGCCACCGGATGGGCACGGGCCGCGAAGCCCTCCCCGACGCGCAGGTCCCGGGTCTTGAGCCACTCCTTGTACTCCTTGTCGCCCCGGCCCAGGTCGACCAGGGTCACCCCCGCCCGCGCGGCCGCCTCCGCGGTGCGCAGGTGCATCATCAACCCCGGGGAGTAGTAGTGCAGTTCGGGGTCGTAGGCGGTGAACCAGGCGGCCAGTACGGTGCTCGACCGGGGTCCGAAGTGCGCGGCCACCGGGCGGTCGCCCGCGTACAGGACGGACAGCACCCCGGTGAAGTGCTCCTCGCGGACGCGGAAGAGATGGTCGACCAGGCCGACGATCCAGGGCCGCGAGAACCGGTCCATGCGGCCGGTCCTGCGGTACTGCGCGGACTTCCAGCGCATCAGGGTGCGCAGGATCTCGGGGTCGCGCTCGTCGAACTCGAACCGCACCTCGCCGATGTCGCGGCCGAGCCGCCGCTCCTTCTTCAGCGTCGTCTTGGCCAGCCCCGGATAGGTGGCCCGCAGCCACTCCGGATAGCCGCCGTCGCCGGGTTTCACGTCGATCACCGGCGAGGCGAAGCTGCCCGTGACGTGCGGCGCGAACGGCCGCTGTTCCTGCACGAGATGGTCGAACTCGAAGATGCTGAGCCCGCAGGCCCGCAGCAGCTCGTCCGTGTCCCAGGTGACCCCGGGCCGGTGCACGAGGGCCTGGCAGTCGGACAGGCCGAGCCCGATGGCACGGCCGGTGCCCAGCGGCCCGCGCTCGTAGGGGAGGAATCCGGCCGGCTCCCCGCCCTCGCGCAGCACCGCGATCCGCGCGCCGCCCCGGAAGAGGCCGACTCCGAC
This sequence comes from Streptomyces sp. NPDC025793, assembly GCF_055558375.1. Taxonomy (NCBI): domain Bacteria; kingdom Bacillati; phylum Actinomycetota; class Actinomycetes; order Kitasatosporales; family Streptomycetaceae; genus Streptomyces; species Streptomyces sp. NPDC025793. Next base: position 91,286 of record NZ_JBVHMR010000020.1, read on the forward strand.
CGCGAACTCCGGTGCCAGAAAGGGATTGGCGTACTCGGGCGACTCGTCCATCGCGCGGTGCCAGGCGGCCCGCAGCTCGGGCGTCAGCTCGCCGGGTCTGTGGTTGGTGATCTCCACGACGGATCGTGAAGCACGGCTGATGGATCGCATGCGCGACCGCTCCCCCCATGACGCGCCGGGCGCGTCCTGCCATTCGTACCGTTGTCTGCGTCCCCACCGCGTGCGACTGCCCAAACCGCGCGAAACAGTACGCACGCCCTCAAGGGTGCCCCAGGCGACGGACGGTCCGCCATGGGTCTGCGGACATCGGTCAGGACTCCACCCCGGAACTCAGGTCCTGCGTGCCGATCACCGAGAGCAGTTCCAGCTGGGCGTGTCCCTCGGTGCCGGGCGGAGCGCTGAACCACAGCAGCCGCTGCCGGCCGTCCTCGCTGAAGAGGTTGTGGCAGTCCAGCTCGATGACGCCGAGCGAGGGGTGGACGATGCGCTTGTGGTCGGTGCGGCGCAGGGCCACCTCCCGACGCTCCCACAGCTCGGCGAACTCCGCGCTGCGCCGGCGCAGCGCCGCCACCATCCGGGTCACGTCGGCGTCCTTCGCGCGCCGGGCGGCGACGGCCTGGAGGTCGGCGGTGAAGACGCGGGAGTGGTGCGGGTGGTCCTCGGCCGGATACAGGCCGCGGGCGGCGGGGTCGGTGAACCAGCGGTACACGAAACTCCGCTCGGGCCCGCGTCCGGCGGGCATCGCGCCGAGCAGCGCCACGGCGAGCGGGTTCTGCGCGAGGGGCTCGTGCAGATCGGTGATGACCTGGGCGGGGGTCGTGGTGAGCCGGTCCAGCAGGCCGAGCAGGGCGGGCTGGACGAGTGCGGTGGGGCCGCCGGCGGCGGGCGCCGGCGGGCGGTCGGCGAGATGGAACAGGTGGTCGCGTTCGTCGCCGCTGAGCCGCAGGGCGCGGGCGAGGGCGGCCAGGACCTGCGCGGAGGGCTGGGCGCCCCGGCCGCGCTCCAGCTCCGTGTAGTAGTCGGCGGACAGTCCGGCCAGCTGGGCGACCTCCTCGCGGCGCAGGCCCGGCACCCGGCGGCGGGGTCCCGCGGGCAGGCCGACATCGGCGGGGCGGACCCGGTCGCGCCGGGACTTGAGGAAGGCGGCCAGCTCTGCGTGGTTCACGCCCTCCATGGTCGCGCCCGCCGCCCCGCGTATCCAGGGGTTGCCGACCCCAGGGTGAGCGCAGCCGTGGCTGCCCCGGGCACGACGGCGCACGGTGGAGTCACCGAGCAGGTCACCGACCGGGGGCGACGCCCTCAGCGGCTGACGCCCTGAACGACTGGAGATCTCATGTCCACCGAAGCCGCCGCCCCCTCGACCGCCTCCGCCGCGACGCCCCGCGTCGCCGTCGTCACCGGAGGCTCACGCGGCATCGGCCGGGCGACCGCGCTCCGGCTCGCCGCCGACGGACACGCCGTGGTGGTCGGGTACGCCGGCGACCGCGAGTCGGCCGAGGCCGCTGTCGCGGAGATCACCGCGGCCGGCGGGCGCGCGATCGCCGTCCGCGCCGATGTCGCCGACGAGCGGCAGGTCGCCGCGGTGTTCGAGGCCGCCGCCGAGGAGTTCGGCGGGGTGGACGTCGTGGTCCACGCGGCGGGCCGGATGTATCTCGCGCCGATCGCCGAGCTGGACCTCGCGGAGCTGGACGCGCTGCACCGCACCAACGTGCGCGGCACGTTCGTGGTCGCCCGGGAGGCGGCCCGCACGCTGCGCCGGGGCGGCGCGTTCGTCGGCTTCTCCAGCTCCGTGGTGGGCCTGGCCTTCCCGTCCTACGGCGCCTACAGCGGGAGCAAGGGCGCGGTCGAGGCGCTGACCCTGGTGCTGGCGCGCGAGCTGCGCGGCCGGGACGTCACCGCCAACACCGTCGCGCCGGGCCCGACGGCCACCGATCTGTTCCTGGACGGCAAGGACGAGGCGACCGTCGCCGCACTGGCCGCCCAGTCCCCGCTGGAGCGCCTCGGCACGCCCGAGGACATCGCCGGGGTGGTGTCCTTCCTCGCCTCCCCGGCCGGCCACTGGGTCAACGGCCAGGTGGTCCGCGCCAACGGAGGCATCGTCTGATCCCCCCAACCCCCGGCTCACCCCTCTGTCTCCCCCACCCCCAGCGAGGAATCATGACGAGCGACACTCCCCGGACGATCCTGGTCACCGGCGCCTCCAGCGGCTTCGGCGCGCTCACCGTGCGCGCGCTCGCCGACGCCGGTCACACCGTCTACGCGGGCATGCGCCACACGGCCGGCCGCAACGCGCCCGCCGTGGCCGCCGTGGAGCGGTACGCGGCCGGACACGGCGTGTCCCTGCGCGCGGTCGACCTGGACGTCACCTCCCAGGACGGCGCCGACACGGCCGTGGCCCGGGTGCTGGCCGAACAGAGCCGCCTGGACGTGGTGGTGCACAACGCGGGCCACATGGTCACCGGGCCCGCCGAGGCCTTCACCCCCGAGCAGCTCGCGGACCTGTACGACGTCAACGTGCTGGGCACGCAGCGCGTGAACCGGGCCGCCCTGCCCGCGCTGCGGGAGCAGGGGGCGGGACTGCTGGTGTGGATCGGCAGTTCCAGCACGCGCGGCGGCTGCCCGCCGTTCCTGGGGCCGTACTTCGCGGCGAAGGCGGCGATGGACGCGCTGGCGGTCTCCTACGCCGGCGAGCTGGTCCGGTTCGGCATCGACACCGCGATCGTCGTACCGGGCGCCTTCACCTCCGGCACCAACCACTTCCTGCACGCCGGCACCCCCGCCGACACCGACCGCGCGAACGCCTACGACGAGCGCTACGGCGCCCTCCTGGCGGGGCTGGACGAGCGCCTCGCGGCGCTGGTGCCGCCGGACGCGGACGTGGCGGAGGTCGCCCGGTCCGTCGTACGGCTGGTGGCCCTGCCCGCCGGCCGGCGTCCGCTGCGTACGCATGTCGACCCAGCCCGGGACGGCAGCGAGGTCGTCTCCGCGGTCGCCGACCGCGGAGGCGCCGACTTCCTCCGCCGCGTGGGCCTCGACGACCTGCTCACCACCGGAAGTTCCCTCTGACACACCGTCATCGAAGGAGAAACACCATGCCGTTCGCGAATTTCAAGGTGCCCGCCGGAAGCCTGGACGAGCAGCAGAAGGAGCTGATCGTCACTCGCGCCACCGAGCTGTACGTCGAGATCTACGGAGAGCGGGCCCGCGCCGCCACGATGGTCCTGGTGGAGGAGGTCGCCGACGGCGGCTGGGGCATCGGGGGCGGCGTGCTGACCCTGGCCAAGCTCCAGGAGACGGCGCAGGATTGACGACCGGCCGATGTGATCCGTTGCGCGAAAGGCGGCATGCCATGTCACCCGTCCCCCAGCCCGCCGACCTGCTGGCCGCGATGCCCTTCGCGGCCGGCCTGGGCATCGAACTGCGCGAGGCCACGGCCGAGCGGGTCGTCGGCGCTCTGGCCTGGTCCCCGCACCTGTGCACGGCGGGTGGCGCGCTGCACGGCGGGGCGCTGATGGCGCTGGCCGACAGCGTCGGGGCGGTGTGCGCGTATCTGAATCTGCCCGAGGGCGCGTCCGGTACGTCGACGGTGGAGTCCAAGACCAACTTCCTGCGGGCGGTGGCCTCCGGGCACGTGCACGCCACGGCCCGGCCCCTGCACCTCGGCGGCACGCTGCTGGTGGTGCAGACCGATCTGCGCGACGACCGGGACCGGCTGGTCGGCCAGACGACGCAGACCCAGATCGTGCTCCGGAAGAACACCGCCTGAGGCGGCCCACGAACGACCCCGCCGCGAAGGCCGGCCCCCGCCCACGAGGGGGCCGGCCTTCGTCACGCCCGCCCCGCGTTCCGTACCTGCGCTCTTGACATGAACCTGTGCCACCCCTGAGGCTTCGTGCTTGAAGTTGCTCGATTGGAGCCTTTTTCAAGCGTTTCCAAGCATCAATCGGCGCATCATCCGCACGAACAGTCAGTCCGCAGTGCTGCGAGGGGAGCTGTTCCGCCGTGCACAGACCGCAAAGACCGCGAGGACTGGAAAGACCACGCCACCGTGTGCCCTGGCCGGCCTGGGTCCCGCTGGGGCTGGCGACCGCCCTGGCGGCGACCGTGCTCACCGGCCCGGCGCCCGCCCAGGCCGCCGCCACCGCCTCCGGCGCCGTGCTGGACACCGCCCACAGCAGCGTCAGCTGGCAGAGCCCGGTCTACGACAAGGGCACCGGCGGCGGCACCGAGAGCTGCCCGGCCGCGGGCAGTGACCCGGACGACAAGGTCTGCGACCGCTTCGACCTGACCGTCTCGGTGCCGGCCGGCTACTGGGACGACAACCCCGAGGGCGGCGTCCCGTTGTCGATCACGTGGGCCAAGCCCTCCGACGACTTCGACCTGTACGTCTACGACGACCAGGGCAAGCAGGTGGCGTCCAGCGCGGGCACCGCCGACCCGGAGGCCACGGTGATCCCGCGGGCGTCGGGGACGTACCACGTGCTGGTCGTGCCGTACGACGTGCACGACAACTCCTTCACGGGCACGGCCTATCTGCCCGCGACCACGGACGCCGGCGACCTGACCTCCTTCTCGGGCGGCGACGGCAGCTACTCGGTGCGGGCCGGGCGGCTGACGGCGCGGGCGGATTTCCTGATGGATGGTCAACTCCGGCTCCAGGCCGATCCGTCCGGTTCGCTGAGCGACCCGGCGGGCACCGCGATCGTGCGCAAGGAGCCCGCGCTCCAGCGGCACACCTCGTCCTTCGACGCGGGCGACTACTACGGCGTCCGCTCGCCGCAGGCCGTACTGCGCGTGTACAAGAAGCCGTTGCGGTTCGGTCTGTACAGGCCGAACAACCGCACCCGGATCTGGCAGGAGGACAAGCCGCTGCGCTGGTCCACCGGCGGGATGCGGCAGAGTCTCACGCGCGGGGCGGACGAACAGTTCTTCGGCGGCGGCGAGCAGAACGGCAGCTTCTCGCACCGGGGCCGGACGATGTACGTGGCCAACAGCTTCGACTGGGACGAGGGCGGCTACAACAACTCCCAGCCGTTCTACCTCTCCAGCGCGGGCTACGGCGTCTTCCGCAACACCTTCGCGCCCGGCGTGTACACCTTCGGCCAGCCAGTCACCGCCGGCCAGCAGGAACGGCGCCTGGACGCCTACTACTTCCTCGGTGACGCCAAGCAAGTGATCGGAAAGTACACGGCGCTGGTCGGCAGGCCGTTCATGCCGCCGGTGTACGGCCTCGAACCCGGCGACTCCGACTGCTACCTGCACAACGCCAACCGGGGCGAGCGGCACACCCTGGACGCGTTGAAGGTCGCCGACGGGTACACGCAGCACCGGATGCCGCTCGGCTGGATGCTGGTCAACGACGGCTACGGCTGCGGGTACGAGAACCTGGAGCAGACCGCGAAGGGCCTCCAGGACCACCACGCCCAGCTCGGCCTGTGGACCCAGGACGGCATCGACAAGCTCGCCGACCAGGTCAAGGCCGGTCAGCGGGTGGCCAAGCTGGACGTGGCCTGGGTCGGCAACGGCTACAAGTTCGCCCTCGACGCGTGCGACGCGGCGAAGAAGGGCATCGAGGACAACAGCGACGCGCGCGGATTCGTGTGGCTGCCGGTGTCCTGGGCGGGCGCGCAGCGCTGCGGGGTGCTGTGGAGCGGCGACCAGAAGCTGTCGTGGGACTACATCCGCTGGCAGATCCCGGCCTACGCCGGAGCGACGATGTCCGGCATCGCGTACGACACCGGTGACGTGGGCAGCATCTACCGCCACGACGCCACGATGTACGCCCGCGACCTGCAGTGGAAGGCGTTCCTGCCGGCCATCATGACCATGGACGGCTGGGCCACCGACCTCACCACCAAGAAGCCCGCCGACCAGCAGCCCTGGCTGGACGGGGAGCCGTACACCTCGATCAACCGGAAGTACCTCCAGCTCAAGGAGCGGCTGCTGCCGTACATGTACACCCTGTCCGCCGAGGCGGCGAAGACCGGAGTGGGGGCGATCCGCCCGCTGTGGCTGGAGTACCCGGACGACCCCAATACCCTTTCGGATCAGGCGAAGTACGAGTTCCTGTCCGGCCCCGACTTCCTCGTCGCGCCGGTCTACCAGGACTCCGACACCCGCGACGGCATCTATCTGCCGAAGGGCACCTGGACCGACTACTGGACGGGCCGCACCTACCAGGGTCCGACCACGGTCAACGGCTACCACGCCCCGCTCGACACCCTGCCGCTGTTCGTGCGCGAGGGCGCGGTCGTGCCCATGTGGCCGAAGGGGACCACGAGTTGGCAGACCCGGGACCGGCACGAACTGGACTGGGACCTGTACCCGGCGGCCCGCGGCACGAGCCACTACACGCTGTACGAGGACGACGGCGTGACCCGTGACTTCGCCAAGGGCGCCGCGGCCACCCAGCGGGTGTCCCTGCACGCCGACGGCAGGGGCACGACCGTCTCCGTGGGCGCGAGCAAGGGCGACTACGCGGGCAAGGCGGACGCCCGTGCGTACCGGTTCACCGTGCACGGCGCCGCGGCGCCCGCACGCGTCCTGCTCGACGGCCGCCAACTGCCCGCGTCCGCCTGGTCGTTCGACCCGGACACGCACGTCACGACGATCAGCACGGCGAGCCTGCCGCTCGACCGCGGGTTCACGGTGCGACTGGTCGACGACAGGTAAAGAAATCATATGGTCTAGTCCAAAGTGCGCGCTGGTCTAGTCCAACCTATTGACGTGGCCGCAACAGCTCCCGGAGGGTGGGGCTCCCCACATCGGGGACTCCCCACCCCCACCCTCTGGAGGCACGCAGTGAAACGGCTTCGCGCATGTCTGGGCGCGGCGGCGGCCGTCACCCTCGCCGCCGCCGGCACGACCGCACTCGTCGCGGGCAACGCCTCGGGCGCGACCACCGCGCTGAGCAACCGCTGGTACGCCGCGGCCCCGTATCTGATGCCGCTGGACAACGACCCGCCGGACCCGTCCGCCATCATGGACGCGACCGGCCTGAAGGCCTTTCAGCTGGCGTTCGTGCTCGCCCCCAACGGCGGCGGCTGCTCGCCGACATGGGGCGGCACCGCACCGGTCTCCTCGGACACGGCCGTACAGTCGGTGATCAACACCATCCGCGGCAAGGGCGGGGACGTGTCGGTCTCCATCGGCGGCTACGGCGGCACGAAGCTCGGCCAGACCTGCGCCGACCCCGCCGCCACGGCGGCCGCCTACCAGCAGGTCATCACCAAGTACGGCCTGCACGCCATCGACTTCGACCTGGAGGAGCCGGAGTACGAGAACACGACGGCGATCCACAACGAGATCGGCGCGGCCAAGATCCTCCAGCAGGACAACCCGGGACTGTACGTCTCCGTGACGACGGCCGGCACCGCGGACGGCACCGGCTGGTTCGGCAAGCAGATGCTGCTGGAGGCCAAGTCCCAGGGGTTCACGCCGAACAACTTCTCCATCATGCCGTTCGACGGCGGCTTCAACGGCGCGGCGAGCCAGACCAGCGCACTGACCAACTTCAACGCGATCCTCCAGTCGACCTTCGGCTGGGACCAGGCGACCGCGTACGCCCACGAGGGCTTCTCCGGCATGAACGGCCGCAGCGACACCGGCGAGACCTTCAGCCAGGCGGACTTCCAGACCGTGCTGGACTACGCCACGAGCCACAACATGGACCGCTTCACGTTCTGGTCCCTGAACCGCGACCGGCAGTGCAGCCCGCCGGACAACGGGGGCCGCACGTCCGGCACCTGCTCCAGCGTGGCGCAGGGCGACTGGGACTTCGCGAAGTACTCGGTGAAGTTCGCGGGCGTCACCCCGCCGACCACCACACCGACCCCCACGCCGACCCCGACACCCGGCTCCTGCAAGCCGGCGTGGAACGCGTCGACGGCGTACACGGGCGGGGACGAGGTGTCCTACGGCCAGCACGACTGGAAGGCCAAGTGGTGGACCCAGAACGAGGTGCCCGGCGCCTCGCAGTGGGGGCCGTGGCAGGACGAGGGCGCCTGCTGAACCTCTTGACGGGTCTGGTCCGGACCTCTAGCTTCTCGGGTCACCAGCGACCAAGTATGCGGCCACTGTTCATCTACATGAACAGTGGCCGCATTCCGGCCCGAAGGGACCCCCATGACCCGAGCACGACTCCTCGCGGTACCGGCCGCCGCGGGTCTCGCCCTCGCGCTCGCCCTCCTCGGCAGCCCCAGCGCGCTCGCCGCCGATCCGCGCGTCGCCCCCGGCGGCAACTTCGACCTGTCCGTGTGGCAGCTCCAAGAGCCCGTCGGCTCCCCGGGCAGCCCGACCACCATCCCCTCGTCCCGGCTCCAGGGCGCGAACGGCTACCAGGACGCGTACTTCTACACCGACACCCACGACGGCGCTATGACCTTCTGGGCGCCCGAGAAGGGCGTCACCACCCCCAACTCGAACTACGCCCGCTCCGAGTTGCGCGAGATGAACCGCGACGGCAGCGCCGCCGACTGGGCGTTGTCCGGCGCGCACAGGATGAGCGCGACGCTGCGCGTGGTGTCGGTGACGAAGAACGTGTGTGTGGGCCAGATCCACCTCGGCAGCGGCGGCTCGTCCACCAAGCCGCTGCTGGAGCTGTACTACCGCGCGAACGGCGACATCGTGCTCGGCACCGAGAACTCGCCCTCCGGCGGCCAGACCTCGCACGCCGTCGGACATGTTGCGATCGGGAAGACCTGGAGCTATACGATCGCGGTCTCCGGCGGGGACACGATCGACCTGACCGTCAACGGGACGACCACCCACTACCCCGTCGCATCGTCGTTCCAGCAGTACAAGCAGTACTTCAAGGCCGGTTCCTACAACCAGTCCTCCTCCGACAGCACCACCGACGGCGCCCGTGTGGCGTTCTACGCGCTGACCGTGAAGCACGGCTGAACACCGCCGCCACGCTGTCCGACCTGCGCGACTGGTGCAAATGGCCGTACGGTCGTAGCGTCGAGTGGACGCGGTCGGACACAGCACAACGGTGGGAGCGGCCATGCGCGGATCAGTGGTGGGAACGGCGGTGACCCTGGCGGCAGGGACCCTGCTGACAGCGGCGATGACGACGGCGTCGGCCAGCGTGCCGACCACGGCCACGACACCGGTCAGAGCGAGGCCCGGGCAGCCCGTACTCGTGGACTGCTTCTTCCACCGGAACGTCCGCCCGAACGACTTCATCCTGGCCTGCGGCGACGGCAACAGCCGGCTGACCGGACTCCACTGGACCCAGTGGAGTCCGGACGGGGCGAAGGCCGTCGGCGTCAACATGGTCAACGACTGCAAGCCGTACTGCGCGGCTGGCACCTTCCGCGCGTACCCGGTCGTCATCCGGCTCAGCGGCGAGCAGGCCTGGAAGAAGCACCCGCACTTCCTGCGCTTCGCGAACCTCAGCCTGACCTACCCCGGCGCCCGGCCGGACACGTTCAAGCCGGTGATGAACTACCCGCTCTGGGACTGACACTCCGGGACCGATGCCCGGGTGACGGCCGCACAGCCCGGCGACCGCAGCGGCCGTCACCCGGGCGCGCCGCTCGGCGCGGCGGGTGCTGAGCCGCGCGGGCGATCCCGCGGCCCGGCGCCCGCCCCCGGCGACCGGCGCAGCCGCATGGTGGTGTGACCCCGCACGCCGGCGCCCGCGCGCCGTCCCGAGAGAGGTCACATGCCCCGACTCCCCCGCCTGGCCGGTGCCGCCACGGCCGCGCTCGCGTCCGGCGTGATCGCGGCGGCGCCCGCGACCGGCACCGAGCCGGTCGTCACCGACGCCCGCATCACCGCCCACTTCGGCCTGGCCGCCGGACAGACGCCCGACAACATCGCGCTCGAACCCGACGGCTCCGCCGACCTGACCCTCGCCTACGCCCGGCAGATCGCCCATGTCACGCCCGAGGGCAAGACCCGGATCAGCGCGACCCTGCCGGCCGTCACCCACCCGAACACCCCGTTCGTGCACCAGGCCGTCGTGACCGGCATCGCCCGCGCCCACGACGGCACGCTGTACGTCAACTACGCGACCGGCACGAGCAGAACGGGCATCTGGCGTCTCGCCCCCGGCGAGGAACCCGAGCAGATCGCCCAGTTCCCGGCGAACGGCTATCCCAACGGCCTGGCCCTCGACGAACGCCAGGGCGTGCTGTACGCCGCCGACTCGGTGCTCGGCACCGTCTGGCGCGTCCCGCAGCAGGGCGGCGCGGCCACCGCGTGGGCCCGGGACACGGCGCTCAAGCCGCTGACCGGCCCCTCGGCGAGCGGCTGCGGCGCCAACGGCCTCAAGGTGCACCGCGGTGCCGTGTGGGTGTCGAACACCGACCGCGGCACGCTGCTGCGCATCCCCGTCGGCCAGGGCGGTTCCGCGGGCCGGGCCGAGACCCTGGCCCATGGGCTCGACGGCATCGACGACTTCGCCTTCACGGGCTCCGGACGCACGGTGGTGGCCGCGCTGAACAAGGCCAACCAGGTGGTCCTGGTGCGCCGCGACGGATCGCGCACGGACGCCCTCGGGCAGCGGGACGGGCTGTCCAACCCGACCTCGGTCGCCGTACTCGGCCGGATCGTCTACGTGCCGAACGCCGCGTACTTCACACGCAAGGACCCGAACCTGCTCCTCGCACGGCTCCGGGAGCGCGGCGACCGCCTGTAGCCGCGCCGGAGACACACCCGCGCCGCGACCGGCAGGGCATCCGGTCGCGGCGCATCCATGTACGGGTCAGCCGAGTTCGACGAGCAGGTCCCCGCCCTCCACCTGCTGGATGCGGTTGATGGCCAGCCGGGAGACGCGGCCCGCCTTCGGCGCGGTGATCGTGGCCTCCATCTTCATCGCCTCGATCGTGGCGACCGTGGCACCGGCGGCGACCTCGTCGCCCTCGGTCACCGCGAGGGTCACCACACCGGCGAACGGCGCCGCCACGTGGCCGGCATTGGCGCGGTCGGCCTTCTCCGTCACCGGCACGTCCGAGGCGGCCGCGCGGTCGCGGACCTGGATCGGGCGCAACTGGCCGTTGAGCGAGGACATCACGGTGCGCATCCCGCGCTCGTCGGCCTCGCCGACCGCCTGCAGTTCGATGAGCAGCCGGACGCCGGGCTCCAGGTCGACGGCGTACTCCTTGGCGGGACGCAGGCCGTAGAAGAAGGCCTTGCTGTCCAGCACGCTGGTGTCGCCGAAGGACTGCCGGTGGCTGTCGAACTCGCGCGTCGGGCCGGGGAACAGCAGCCGGTTGAGCGTCGCCCGGGTGTCCTTCGCGAGCCCCTCGCGGTCGTCGGCGGACAGCTCGGGCGCGGGCTTGGGCTCACCGCGGCCCTTGAGGGCCTTGGTGCGGAACGGCTCGGGCCAGCCGCCGGGCGGGGTGCCCAGCTCGCCGCGGAGGAAGCCGATGACCGAGTCGGGGATGTCGAACCGGTCGGGCGTCTCCTCGAAGGCGTCCGGCGAGACCCCGGCGCCGACCAGGTGCAGGGCGAGATCGCCGACCACCTTGGACGACGGGGTGACCTTCACCAGGCGGCCGAGGATGCGGTCGGCGGCGGCGTACATCGCCTCGATGTCCTCGAAGCGGTCTCCGAGGCCGAGCGCGACGGCCTGGGTGCGCAGGTTGGACAGCTGGCCACCGGGGATCTCGTGGTGGTAGACCCGGCCGGTCGGGGAGGCGAGGCCCGCCTCGAACGGGGCGTAGATCTTGCGCACGCCCTCCCAGTACGGCTCCAGGTCGCCGACGGCCTGGAGGTCGAGGCCGGTGGGGCGCTCGGAGTGGTCGGTGGCGGCGACGAGCGCGGACAGCGACGGCTGCGAGGTGGTCCCGGCCATCGAGGCCACCGCTCCGTCGACCGCGTCGGCGCCCGCCTGGATCGCGGCGAGGTACGTGGCGAGCTGGCCGCCCGCCGTGTCGTGGGTGTGCAGATGCACCGGCAGGTCGAATTCGCGGCGCAGCGCCGAGACGAGCTTCGCGGCGGCCGGGGCGCGCAGCAGTCCGGCCATGTCCTTGACCGCGAGGACGTGCGCGCCGGCCTCGACGATCTGCTCCGCGAGGCGCAGGTAGTAGTCGAGCGTGTAGAGGCGCTCGGACGGGTCGCCCAGGTCGGCGGTGTAGCAGAGGGCGACCTCGGCGATCGCGGTGCCGGTCTCGCGGACGGCCTCGATGGCGGGGCGCATCTGGCCGACGTCGTTGAGGGCGTCGAAGATGCGGAAGATGTCGATGCCGGTGGCGGCGGCCTCCTGCACGAAGGCGTCGGTCACCTCCGTCGGGTACGGGGTGTAGCCGACGGTGTTGCGGCCGCGCAGCAGCATCTGCAGACAGATGTTGGGTACGGCCTCGCGCAGCGCGGCCAGCCGCTCCCAGGGGTCCTCGGCGAGGAAGCGCAGCGCCACGTCGTACGTCGCGCCGCCCCAGCACTCCAGGGACAGCAACTGCGGCAGGGTACGGGCGACGACCGGGGCGACCGCGAGGAGGTCCTTGGTGCGCACGCGGGTGGCGAGCAGCGACTGGTGGGCGTCGCGGAACGTGGTGTCGGTGACGCCGAGGGTCGGCGACTCCCGCAGTTGCCGGGCGAAGCCCTCGGGGCCGAGGTCGACCAGGAGCTGGCGGGAGCCGGCCGGGGGCTCGCCGGCCGGGAGCGCGGGCAGCTTGGTGACGGGGTCGAACAGGTCGGGGCGTTCGCCGTGCGGCCTGTTGACCGTCACGTCGGCGAGGTAGGTCAGCAGCTTGGTGCCGCGGTCGGCCGAGGAACGCGCGGTGAGCAGGTGCGGGCGCTGCTCGATGAAGGACGTGGTGACCCGGCCCGCCTGGAAGTCCGGGTCGTCCAGGACGGCCTGGAGGAAGGGGATGTTCGTGGACACGCCGCGGATGCGGAACTCGGCCACGGCACGCCGGGCGCGGCCCACGGCCGCCTTGAAGTCCCGGCCTCGGCAGGTCAGTTTGACCAGCATCGAGTCGAAGTGCGCGCTGATCTCCGTGCCGGCGTGGGTGGTTCCGCCGTCGAGGCGGATGCCGGAGCCGCCCGGGGAGCGGTAGGCGCTGATCCGGCCGGTGTCCGGGCGGAAGCCGTTGGCGGGGTCCTCGGTGGTGATACGGCACTGCAGGGCGGCGCCGCGCAGGGTGATGGTGTCCTGGGCGAGGCCGAGGTCGGCGAGGGTCTCGCCGGCGGCGATGCGCATCTGGGTCTGGACCAGGTCGACGTCGGTGACCTCCTCGGTCACGGTGTGCTCGACCTGGATGCGCGGGTTCATCTCGATGAAGACGTGGTTGCCGTCGGGGTCGAGGAGGAACTCCACGGTGCCCGCGTTGCGGTAGCCGATCTCGCGGGCGAAGCGGACGGCGTCGGCGCAGATGCGGTCGCGCAGGGCCGGGTCGAGGTTCGGCGCGGGTGCCAGTTCGATGACCTTCTGGTGGCGGCGCTGGAGCGAACAGTCGCGCTCGTACAGGTGGATGACGTCGCCCGCGCCGTCGGCGAGGATCTGCACCTCGATGTGGCGCGGGTCCACGACGGCCTTCTCCAGGAAGACGGTCGGGTCGCCGAAGGCGGAGGCGGCCTCGCGGGAGGCGGCCTCGATGGACTCGCGCAGCTGGGCGCGGTCCTCCACCCGGCGCATGCCGCGACCGCCACCGCCCGCCACCGCCTTGACGAAGACGGGGAAGCCGATCTCCTCGGCGGCCCGCACCAGTTCGTCCACGTCGGTGGTGGGCTGGGAGGAACCGAGCACGGGCACGCCCGCCGCCCGGGCGGCGGCGACCGCGCGGGCCTTGTTGCCGGTCAGCTCCAGGGTGGCGGCGTTCGGGCCGACGAAGGTGATGCCCGCCTCCTCACAGGCGCGGGCCAGTTCGGGGTTCTCGGACAGGAAGCCGTACCCCGGATAGACGGCGTCGGCGCCCGCCCGGCGGGCTGCGCCCACGATCTCCTCGACGGAGAGATAGGCCCGCACCGGGTGCCCGGGCTCCCCGATCTCGTACGCCTCGTCGGCCTTCAGCCGGTGCAGCGAGTTGCGGTCCTCGTGCGGGAACACGGCGACGGTGCGCGCCCCGAGTTCGTAGCCCGCCCGGAACGCGCGGATCGCGATCTCTCCACGGTTGGCGACCAGCACCTTGCGGAACATCCTGGAATCCCTTCGGCTGCCTGTCGGGCGACGAACACCACGGTGTCTGCCACGCCTGCCGTTTCTCGCGGCAACCCTAGGGGTTCCCACCGGCACGGGCGTGCGAAAACCATCACACCACCGGGGTGGCCGACGCCACAGTCGGGCGCCGGCCGGTCAGCGTTCCGCGGAGGTCATCGCCGCATCCCCGCGCCGGTCGGCCCGCGCCGGCGCGGGCACCGTCCGGGACTGCGCGGGAGCGGGGGGTGCGGGGGTGGAGGGTGCGGAAGGTGCAGAGGGTGCGGAGGCGGGCGGCGTGGGGGCCGGCGCCGTCGGGGCGGCCACCGGGGCTCGACGGCCCGTCGGGAGCAGGGAGCGCACCCGTGCCCGCAGCCACGCGCGGCGGCCGTGCAGCAGTCCGAGGGCGAGCGCCGAGCCCACCGCGATCACGTGCTCGCGGCCCGCCAGGTTGGGGATGGCGATGGACTCGACGACCATCGAGCCGCCCGTCAGTGTGAACACCACCGGCGCCCGCTTGATCACCGCGAGATAGGTGAACAGGCCGACGACGGCGGCGGAGGGGCCGGTGTCGAGCACGTGGGCCGCCGCGGGCGGCAGCCCGAGGCCGCCCCAGCCGGGGCCCATCGCGATCATCACGCGGGCGGTGAGCGTGCCGGCCAGCGTCGTGATGTAGGAGATCGCCAGGGTCCGAGCCCGGCCCAGGGTCAGCTCGGCCCAGGCGAAGGCGAGGAACAGCTGGGTGATGCCGGCCCACACCGGCAGGTCGAGCGCCGGTACGTACAGCGACACGGGGGTGCGCAGTAACGACAGCCACAGCGGCAGGTCGGCCTTGACGCCGCCGAGCCGGGTCACCCAGAGCCGGCCGAGGGGGTGCTGGGCGATGCCCTGGAAGAAGATGACGCCGAAGGCGGCGACGAAGGCCAGCAGCAGTCCGGACAGCCCGCGGCGCGCGAGGCGCTGCACCGGCTCGACGACGATCGCGTGCCACTCGCCGCGCAGCGTGCGCCCGGCGAACCGCGCGAGCCGGGCGATCAGGGAGCGGCAGGTCTCGACGCGCCCCTGCGTCGTCTCAGTCGTCATGAGACACGGCAGCCCGTCGCCTTCTGCTCCCCGGTCATGCGCATCGCCCCCTTCGCCACGCTTCCGGCATACGAACCATGGCTGGCGTTTTTCCAACATCTTCGCTTTTCAGGCGCCATCGTATAGATGTGCGGTTCTCGCCCGATCGGCCTACCCCCTCCGTGCGGGTCACGCCGTGCATGCCCGGTCCCTCCCCCCGTGTGGGCCTCTGTGGCGGTGAGGCCCGGTCGGTGACAGTTCAGCGATCCGGGAGGCGGTCGTCAAGATCCGTTGCGGATGCCCGGGGGTATGAAAAGACCCACAGGTCACGGGCGCGGAAATCCGGCCCGCCGAGGCAACCCGAGGGGCCCCGTTTCCGTCCTCCTGTACAGGCTCCCCTGCACCCGCGCCGACGCGCCGCCCCGGCAATCCGCGCCGCCGGCACGGGTCCGGATCGCCCGGTTCGTCCACTTGCATCCAACGCGCGGTTCTGACTGGCCACTTCATGGATCGAATGCGGAACCTTCCATTTTCGATTACGAACTCTCGTATAGTGACCGCCAGTTCACCACCCTGCGTCACGTCTCACCACCCGATTGTTTCCGCTCTCCCCCACCTGCCCGCCCCTGCCGCGAGGATCGGACCGGAACGATGACCCCGCCCAGGCACGCCGGCGGCCGACCCTCTCTCCGCACCTTCTTCTCCGTCCTCGCCGCGACCGGCACCCTGTCGGCGCTCGTGGTCTGTGCGGCGGTGGCGGCGGCGCCGGACTCGGTGCGCACCCCGCCGGCCTGGGGTACGGGCACGGCGGCGGCCGTGCTGAGCTCGGCGGTCGCCACGGCCGCGCACGGCCTGCGCACCGCGCGCGGTCTGCGGCACCGGCTGGACTCCGTGCCCCAGGATCTCGGCCGGCTCCTGCACCAGCAGGCCCGCACGAGCGACGAGACCCGCCAGGAGCAGCAGCGGCTCATCGACGAACTCGCCCGGCAGCGCGCCGAGTCCACCGGGGCGTTCGAGGCCGAGCGGGCGCGGCTGGAACGGACGAGCGGGCGAGAACACGGCACTGCGGGCGGCAGGTCCGCTCGCCGCCGTCGAACTGCCAGGCGGCGTCCCGGTGTGGGCGGTCACCCGGGACGCCGAGGCCAGGGCGCTGCTCACCGACCCGCGCCTGGTGGAGGACATCGGCGTGCGGGGCGCCTGGCAGCGCGGTGAGATTCCCGCCGACCGGCCGCTGATCGGGCTCGCCAACCCGGGCCGCTCCATGCTCACGGTGGCCGGCGCCGACCACCGCCGGCTGCGCGCGCTGGTGGCGCAGGCGCTCACCCCGCGCCGGGTGGAGCGGATGCGCGAGCGCATCGAGAAGCTCACCCAGGACCTGCTGGACGCACTGCCCGGGGGCGGGGAGCTCGTCGACCTCAAGGCGGCCTTCGCCCGCCCGCTGCCGATGTACGTCGTCGCCGACCTCATGGGTCTCGACGAGGCGCGGCTGCCCCGGCTGAAGGTACTGTTCGAGAGGTTCTGCTCCACGCAGACCCCGCCCGAGGAGGTCGTCGCCACGCTGACCGAGCTGGAGCAGATCATGGCGGAGGCGGTGGCGGCCGGGCGGGCCGAGCCCGGCGACGATCTGACCAGCGCGCTGATCCTCGCCTCCGAGGACGGCGACCGCCTCACCGACGAGGAGATCGTCTCCACCCTCCAGTTGATGGTCGCGGCGGGCCACGAGACGACGATCTCGCCGATCGTCAACGCCGTCGTCAACCCTCCGTCCATCCGGAGCAGCGTGCCCTGGTGCTGTCCGGCGGGGCCGACTGGCCGGCGGTGATCGAGGAGACCGTGCGGTACTCGACCCCGGCCTCGCACGTGCTGATCCGCTTCGCGACCGAGGACGTGCCGGTCGGCGACCGGGTGATCCCGGCCGGGGACGCGCTGCTCGTGTCGTACGGCGCGATCGGCCGCGACGAGCGGGCGCACGGCCCGAGTGCCGGGGAGTTCGACGTCACCCGGGAGACGAGGAACCGGCACATCTCCTTCGGCCACGGCCCGCACATGTGTCCGGGCGCCGCCCTGTCCCGGCTGGAAGCGGGCGTGGGGCTGCCCGCGCTGTACGCCCGTTTCCCCCGCCTGGAGCCGGCGGTCGCGGCGGCGGACCTGCGGGGCAAGCCGGTGGTCACCCAGAACGACCTGTTCGAGCTGCCGGTGCGGCTGGATTCCTGACCCGGAGCGGAGCGTTGCTTGACTTGGAGAGCGCTCCAACTCGTAGCGTCGCAGACGTACGGCGCACCGGGGCACACGCCCGCGTGCCGTACGGGACGACGACCGCGTGTACGGGAAAGGCTGGGACATCACATGCAGAAGCGCAGTCTGCGGGACCTCCAGGTATCGGCCATCGGCCTCGGATGCATGGGCATGTCCGCCTTCTACGGCTCCGCCGACCAGGACGAGGGCGTGCTGACCATCCGGCGCGCCCTCGAACTGGGCATCGACTTCCTCGACACCGCGCAGCTCTACGGCCCGCTCACCAACGAGTCGCTCGTCGGAGAGGCGATCCGGGGACACCGGGACGAGTACGTGCTCGCGACGAAGTTCAACTACCGGATGGACAACGCCGTACCGGGCGACATGAGCACGATCGGCCCGCAGGACGGTTCCGCCGCGCACGTGCGCGCGTCGGTCCACGGCTCGCTGCAGCGGCTGGGCACCGACCGCATCGACCTGTACTACCAGCACCGCGTCGACCCGAACGTGCCGATCGAGGAGACGGTGGGGGCGCTGAAGGAGCTGGTCGAGGAGGGCAAGGTGCGCTGCATCGGGCTGAGCGAGGCGAGCGCGGAGACCATCCGGCGCGCGAACGCCGTGCACCCGATCACCGCCGTGCAGAGCGAGTACTCGCTGTGGACGCGGGACGTGGAGGCCGAGGTGCTGCCGGCCTGCCGGGAGCTGGGCATCGGCTTCGTGCCGTACTCCCCGCTCGGCCGCGGCTTCCTCGCCGGCCGCTTCAGCTCGCCGGACGAGCTGGACGCCAACGACTTCCGGCGCAACAACCCGCGTTTCACGGACACCAACCTCGACGCGAACCAGCGCCTCGCGGCGAAGGTCAAGGAGATCGCGGCCGAGAAGGACGTCACCCCGGCGCAGCTGGCCATCGCCTGGGTGCTGGCCCAGGGCGAGGACGTGGTGCCGATTCCGGGCACGAAGCGGCGCACCTACCTGGAGCAGAACGCGGGTGCGGTCGGCATCGAGCTGACCAAGGAGGACCTGGCCCGCATCGACGCCGAACTGCCGCCGGTGTCGGGCGAGCGGTACGACGAGGCGGGGATGCGATCGGTCAACCGGTAGGCGCCGTCGGGGTAACTGCCTCCCGGCGCCCACGAGTTCGCCGTGACCAGGGGGTGTCGTCTGGATCATGCCGGCGTCGCGGGGTCTGGCACGCACTCCCCCAGAGGGGGCACCCCCAGCCACGTTGTCGTCACTCGCCGACTCCCCCACGCT
Organism: Streptomyces sp. NPDC025793; assembly: GCF_055558375.1. NCBI lineage: Bacteria > Bacillati > Actinomycetota > Actinomycetes > Kitasatosporales > Streptomycetaceae > Streptomyces > Streptomyces sp. NPDC025793. Next base: position 109,920 of record NZ_JBVHMR010000020.1, read on the forward strand.
CGGCTTCGCTCGCGCGGGAGGGGCCCCCACGACCCCGGCTCATGATCAACCTGCTGTGGTTCAGCCACCTGGTCGCCACCAGCGAGGTGCTTGCGACGGGCGTCCGGGCGGGCGTCGACCTCGGTGCGCTGCGCAACTCGCTGCTCGCCTCCCCGGCGGCCTCGCACTTCCTGGAGCACGACATCATGTGCGTGCTCGCCGACGGCGACTACGACGACTCCTTCGCGATGGCGCTGGCCTGCAAGGACCTCGGGCTCGCCGTCGGCCTCGGCCGCGATGTGGGGGTCTCGACGGAACTGTCTGCGCTGGTCGAGCAGATCTACCGCCGTTCCAAGGCCCACCACGGCGCGTCGGCGGGCGAGATGAGTCCGATCCGGCTCTACGACGCGCCGGCGGGGCGGGAGTTCAGGCTGCCGTCGCCGGCGCCGCCCTCGACGCCACCACTCTCACGGTCTGACGCCACCGAATCCCTGCGAAGAGCCGCACCATGACCGACCCTCTCGCCGCCTTGAGCCTCGACGCCGTCTGCCGGGTCGAGTTCGGCCCCGGCCGGATCGAGCTGCTGCCCGAACTGATCGCGGCCACCGGCCACCACCGGGCGTTCGTCGTCACCGACCCGGGGCTGCGCGCGGCGGGCGTCGCGGCGCACGTCCTGAATATCCTCGGCGCGGCGGGCGTGGAGCACGCCGTGTACGACGAGGTGGCGCCCAACCCCTCGACCGGGAACGTCGACGCGGGCGCCGCCCGGGCCCGGGTCTTCGGTCCCGCGGCGGTCGTCGCGCTCGGCGGCGGCTCGGTGCTGGACGCGGCGAAGGGGATCTCCCTGCTTGTGGGCAATCCGGACGCGGCCGCCGCCGATGCCGACCGGCTGTGGGAGGCGGCCGACGGGCTGCCGCTGATCGCCGTACCGACGACGTCCGGGACGGGCGCCGGGACCAACGGGTTCGGCGTCATCGAGGACACGGCGGCCTGCCGCAAGGTGTACCTGGGCCACCCCTCCGTCTAGCCGCGTGTCGCCCTCCTGGACCCGGAGCTGACGCTCGGCCTGCCCCCGGCGGCGACGGCCGCGACCGGCATCGACGCGCTCCTGCACGGCATCGAGTCGCTGGCCTCGCGCGGCGCGAACGCGTTCTCCACGGCATACGCCGCCCAGGCCGTGGCCATGATCGGCCACGCCCTGCCCCTCGCCCACCGGGACGGCTCGGACCTTCAGTCGCGGGCCGAGTTGACGATGGGCGCGCATCTCGCGGGCCAGGCCCTGACCCTGTCGGGACTCGGCCTGGTCCACGGCATCGGGCACGCGCTGACCGCGCGCACCGGCACCCCGCACGGAGTCGCGCTCGCCGCCGTAGTGGAGGCGGTCATGGAGTTCAGCACGCCCCGGGCGCGGGAGCCGTACGAGCGGGCGGCCCGGGCGCTGGGCGTGGCCCCGCCGGCCGACGGCGACTGGGCGCGGGCGGCCGTGGCCGCGGTGCGTGAGCTGTCCGGCGCCCTCGGCGGCAGGCGCCCGCTGCGCGCGCTCGGCGCGGACCGCTCGCTGCTGCCGTCGATCGCGGCGGGCGCGGTCGCGGACGCGGTGACGAAGAACGCGCCCCGGCTGCCCGAGGAGCGGGAGGTCCTGGAGCTACTCACCCGCGTGTACTGCCCCGTCGGGGAGAGCCTGACGTGCGGCGGATCCGGCCCGGGAGCACGCTGGAGGCATGAGACCCCCGTTCGGGACGGGGGGTTCGCGGCATCCCTGGCTGTCCTCGCACGCGCTGCTGCTACTCCCGGTCCTGCTCATCGTGGTGATCACGGTGGTGGACCTGCAGACCCCCACCAACGTGCACCTCGGCCCGGCACTGGTGATCGCCCCCGCGCTCACGCCCTCCTTCGCCGGCCCCCGCACCACGGCGGCGATCGGGGCGCTGGCCCTGGCGGCCCAGATCCTCATCGGCGCCGCCCACGGCGGCATCACCACCACGAACCACGTCGTGCAGATCATCACGCTCGCGGTGCTGTCGGTGATGGTGGTGGTCTACAGCGTCGTGCGGGAGCGCCGGCAGGCCCAGCTGGCGCAGGTCCGCTCGGTCGCCGAGGCCGCGCAGCACGTGCTGATGTGGCCGCTGCCGGAACAGATCGGCCCGCTGCGGATCGCCTCGCTGTACCTGGCCGCGGAGGACGAGGCGCAGATCGGCGGCGACCTGTACGCGGTGACCCAGTACGAGGGCGGGGTGCGGGTGATGATCGGCGACGTGCGGGGCAAGGGGCTGGCCGCGATCGGCGAGGCCGCCCTGCTGCTCGGCTCGTTCCGGGAGAGCGCGCACCGGCACATCCCGCTGCCCGAACTGGCCGGGCTGCTGGACCAGAGCATCACCCGCTATGCGGCGGATCTGGAGCCGTTGGAGGAGGCGGGCGAGCGGTTCGCGACCGCGCTGCTGGTGGAGATACCGGACCGGGATCCCCTCACCCGGATGACCAGCTGCGGTCACCCCCCGCCGCTGCTGCTGAGCCCCGGCAGCGCGGTCACCGTGCCGAGCCTGCACCCCTCGCCGCCGCTCGGGGTGCACGACGGCGCCGAGCACACGCTGGACGTGTTCTCCTTCGAACCGGGCGACACCCTGCTGCTCTACACCGACGGCGTGGTGGAGGCCAGGGACGCCCGTGGCCTGTTCTATCCGCTGACCGAGCGGGCGGCGCACTGGACCGAGGACAGCCCCGAGGCGCTGATGCACCATGTGCGGCGCGATCTGCTCACGCACGTGGGCGGCCGGCTGGACGACGACGCCGCGCTCATCGCCCTGCACCGCACGGTGGTCGAACGGCGCCGGCACCACGGCCGGGCAGGCGACGACGCCTACCGGCACGGGTGACCGGATGAAGGGCGCGCGCCCCGCCCCGAGTGGGGCGGAGCGGGATCGCACGCCCTGGCTTCAGCGGACCGGCTTGAGGTCCGTGATCTTCAGGGTCCTCAGGTCGGACTGGACGTCGATCCGGGTGACCTGCGGGTGCCTGCCGTCGCTCCAGGTGAGCGTGACACGGCTGGTGGCGTGGCCCGCGCCGGAACCGGTGTAGGCCACGTTCCACTTCACGGGCACGCTCTGCGCGAACAGGATCCCGTCGGCATGTTCCTTCTTCTCGAAGGCGGCCACCTTCTTCTGGGCGGCGGCGGACAGGTAGAAGCGGCGCAGGGCGTCGGCGGCCGGGCCGGCGGACTTGTCGTCGGTGGCCCAGACGGCGTCGATGTAGGCGCCGTAGAAGTCGGCGACGTGCTGGGTGACGTTGCGCGGGTCGCCCTGGGCCGAGGACACGGCGGCGGCCCGGGTCGTGTGGCCCGCGCCGGTACCGGCGAGGGCGGGCGTCACGGCGGCCAGGGTGAGTCCGCCGGTCAGGGCCACGGCGGTGAGCAGGATCTTACGGCTGTGCGTGCGGCTGCGAACGGACATGTGCCCCATTCCCCCGGTTAAGGAACGACCAGGCTTATCCCGGCCTTCGACGGACCTTAAGACCGCAATTCCCTCGCGCTGGTTCCGTGGTTCGAGACCTTTTTCCCGGAGTGCGGACGGTTCTCGACGAACCGGTTCTCGACGAGTTCGTCGTCTTCGCGGGGGATGCCGTCGGGGACGCCCTCGCACAGGATCTCCGCGTCCGTGCCGCCGTCGGCCGCGGTGAGCTTCGTCGTCATGTCATGGTGGCGCGCACGGCGTCGTCGCAGGTGAGGGAGACCCGGAAGGTGACGCCCTCCCGGGCGTCCGCACCCGCCGGGAGATCCGTGTGGCGTACATGCGCCCACGCTACCGTTCCGCCCCCCTTCGCCGGTCACGGTTTACGCATGACGGCGCCGGCGAGCTGAACCGGGCAGTGGGGCAACCGACGTGTCCCGGCGCGCCGTTGGCGGAGCCCGTCCCCGAATGTCCCTCTGGAGTAGGGCAGTTCACACGCCACAGGCATCACGAGGCACCCACCCCCGATCTTCACGGAGAGCCGACGTGACAGACACCGGATTCAGCCCGGAGCGGATCGACACCGGCAGGCCGCACCCCGCCCGGATGTACGACTGGTTCCTGGACGGCAAGGACCACTACCCCGTCGACGCCGAGGCCGCGGGCGCGGTGCTGGAGGTCTTCCCCGGCGTGAAGGACACGGCCTGGGCCAACCGTGAGTTCATGCACCGCGCCGCCCGTCACGTCGCCCGCCAGGGTGTCGACCAGTTCCTGGACGTGGGCACGGGGATCCCCACCGAGCCGAATCTGCACCAGGTCGCGCAGGCGGTCGAGCCGCGTGCGCGGGTGGTGTACGCGGACAACGACCCGATCGTGCTGCGGCACGCCGAGGCCCTGCTCCAGGGCACCCCGGAGGGCCGTACGGCCTATCTGCACGCCGACGTCCGCGAGCCGGAGCGGATCGTGGAGTACGCCCGCGAGCACCTGGACCTGAGCCGGCCCGTGGGCCTGTCGCCGATCGCGCTGCTGCCGTTCGTCCCCGACGAGCAGGATCCGTACGGTGTCGTCCGGACCCTGCTGGATCCGCTGCCGACCGGCGGTCATCTGACGCTGTCCCACGTCAGCGCCGCGTTCGATCCGGAGGTCTGGGCGCGGATCGAGGCCGTCTACCGCTCCGGCGGCGCGACGGTCCGGGCGCGCTCGCACGCCGAGGTGACACGGTCCTTCGACGGTCCGGAGCTGTGCGAGCCCGGTGTCGTCGCGGCCACCGACCGGCATCCCGGGCCGGAGACTCGGGTGCGCGAGGTGCAGCCGGTGTTCGTGGGAGTGGCCCGCAAGCCCTGACGGTCGCGGACGGGCGTACCGGATACCCGGTACGGACATATGCCGCGAAATGCCGCCCGGAGGGAGTGCCCATGCCCGACGCGCCGCCCCCGCCCGAGGAACTGACACTCCAGCCTCTCTGTTTCGAGCACCTGGCCGCGCCCGTCTGGTGACGCTGGACGGGGATCGGGTGGCCGGGTTCGTGCTGGGCTCGCCGGCCTTCGAACAGCGGGCCGACTGGGGCTACGTGAAGTGGATCGCGGTCGACCCGGCCTTCAGGGGCGCGGGGTGACCTCCCGGCTGGTGAAGGAGTGCCGCGCTCGGCCGGCCGCGGCCGCAGCGGTGTGCGTGGGCACGGACGTCGAGCGGCGCAACACCGCCTCCGCCGCGCTGATGCGCCGCAACGGCTTCGCGGAGGAGGCCGTCGTCAGCCTCTTCGTGCGGGCGGGGCACGTTGGTGACGACGTCCAGGTCCGGGCCGAAGGTGTCCAGGTCGGCCGTGGGCGGGATCAGCTGGTGGCGCAGGGTGAGGACCGTGCGCACTCCCCCGCTCCCCGACGTCACGCGTCGGGCATCAGCCCGGCCGCGACGGTGGCTCCGAGCTCCCAGCACGCCTGGGTGTCGGCCTTGGCGGGCTCGCCGGTGACGGTCACCGGCTCGGCCGAGCGGCGCCAGCCGAGGCCGGTGGTGACCGCCTCGACGGCACGGACGGCGCCGGTGACGTCGTTGCCGCCGTGCACGTAGTAGCCGAAGGGCCGGCCCCGGGTCTCGTCCAGGCAGGGGTAGTAGATCTGGTCGAAGAAGTGCTTGAGCGCACCGGACATGTAGCCGAGGTTCGCGGGTGTGCCGAGCAGATACCCGTCGGCTTCCAGCACGTCGGAGGCGGTGGCGGCGAGGGCCGCGCGCCGGACGACGCGAACGCCCTCGATCTCCGGTGTCGTCGCGCCGGAGAGGACGGCCTCGAACAGCGTCTGGCAGTTGGGCGACGGCGTGTGATGGACGATCAGCAAGGTAGGCACACCCCGCACCCTAGTGAGCGGAAAGCCGGGTCGGCCGGGGCGGACCCGCGAGACATCGTGCGGTCGGTGGCGTCCGTGTCCTCGGTCACAGTTGCGCCTCTGTCCAGGAGGGGAGACGACAATGCAGGTCAGAGTGGGGTCCGTGGGCGGTGGAGCGGTCGTGGCGGTGGCGCTCGCGGCGGTGCTCGGCGGATGCGCGGAGTCGGCGGACGCCGAGGGGAAGAAGGCGGCGAGCGCGTCGGCGTCCGCGAAGGGCGCGGGGCACACGGGGAGCGGAGCGACCACGGGTGCGGCGGGGACGGCGACGGCGAGCGGCGGCACGATCGGCGCGGCCGGTTCGGACTGCCCGCTGCCGGTCCGTTTCGACATCGCCCGGCACTGGAAGGCCAAGTCGATCGACGCCGAGGCGGAGCTGTCGAAGGCGTCGAAGGGTTCCGGCGGCGATCCGACCCGAGCGCTCGCCGACAGCTTCCTGCGCAGGGACCGGTCACCGCGGCCTGCGAGATCGACGCCAAACCGGCCGGCCACATCGGCTTCCTGCGCGTGTGGACCGGCAGGCACGGCAACGCCGACGCGGGCACGGTGCTCCGGCAGTTCGTCGCCGCGGAGGACCACACCAGCAGGGCGACGTACCGCACGGTCAGGACGGGCGGCGGCCCGCCCGGCGTGGAGGTGAAGTACCTCTGCACCGGCAAGCTCCTGGAGGAGACCAAGAAGGAGACCGCCCTCGCGGTGAGCACGCCCGACGGGCCGGTCGTCCTGCACCTCGGCGGCATGGACACCGAGGAGCACGAGGCGATGCGTCCGGCGTACGAACCGGCCAAGCAGACGCCCACATCGGCCTGAGCGCCACCGGGTTCGCCTCCCGGCCGCGGCCCGACCCGGACCGGTTCAGTAGCGCAGGCGCCTGGCCCGGAGGAACATGATCAGGCCGGACAGGGCGAGCAGGGTGCCGAGGACCGAGGACCACACATGGGCGCCGGTCCCGGCCGATCCCCCCTGCGCCGACCGGAGTGGGGACTGCGCGGGGGCCTCGGCGAGGACGGTCGGGGACGGCGCGGGGGACGCTTCGGGACGCGATGCCGCACTCGGTGCCGCGCTCGATGCCGCGCTCGGGCCGGCCGTCGGCGCGGCCGCCGTACCGGAGCCGCCGCGGCCGGGCGCGCAGGCGCGGCCGGAGTTGATGCAGTCGACCATCTCGCGCATCAGGCTCGCGTCGAAGACGTCGATGAAGTCGCTGTGGTCGGTGACGGGCTTGTGCAGCTGATCGGGGAAGGAGTCGATCGCGAACAGCGGGACCGTACGGCCGCCGTCCCGCAGGCTCGGCGCGCGGACGTCGTAGACGAGGCGCTGCACCAGCTGGGGGATCGCGCGGAAGCCGACCGGGCACGAGCCGTCGGGGCCGGTGAAGGCCATGTGTGCACGGTGGTCGGCGCTGTCGGTGTTGCGGCCGTCCCAGCAGCTCTGGAACCGGAAGGTGCGCACGACGTCGCTGCCCGCCGGGCACAGCGGGTACTTGTCCGTCAGCTGCCGGTCCTCGTAACCGGTGCAGCTCCAGGAGGCGTTGGCGTTGCCGGGGCCGTTGACGACGGCCTTGGCGTCGCCGGTGATGATGCGCAGCAGCCGGGGCATGGCGGTGACCTTGCCGCGCGGGTTGCCCACGAACGTCAGCGTGACCTGCTTCGGCGTGACGATCTGCCCGGCGTTGCCCTCGGTGCCCCCGCCCGGGGCTCCCGCGTCGCGCTCGCGTGTGCCGTTCTGGAGGCGCAACACCGGCCAGTAGTACGAGGACTTGTCGCCCCGGTCCGCACAGCTCGTGCTCGCCTTCGCGAGGTCGTCGTCGCTCGCGAAGGCGTTGTCGCCCTGGTTGCCGACGTAGTCGTGGACGTGGTGGGCGCCATGGGCGACGCCGGGCGCGACGATGACGTTGTCCGAGTTGAACAGCCCGCCTGCGTTGACGCCGCAGTCGGAGGTGAAGCTGCCGCGCGAGGCGCCGGACCGCTCGGGCGGTCCCGGCAGGGCGGGTTCCGCTGAGGTGATGTCCGCGTAGTCGGAGACGACGGGTCCGTTTCCGCCCTGGCCGGCGCCGTTCACGCCGTGGGCCGGGCCGGTCCCGCTCCGCCCCTGGCCGACGGCGCCTTGTCGAACCGTGGCGCCCGGACCGGCGGTTGCCCGGCCGGCCCCCCGCCCCTCGGTCGCCGAGGAGTGGACACCGGCCACGACCAGCGCGGCGCCGCCCAGGAGCAGGACGGCCGCGGCCAGGGTCGTACGGCGAGCACCGGACGGATGTCTGCGGCTGCGGCCACGGCTGGTGCGTGCCAAGGTCGTCCTCTGTGGTTCGCCGGTCTGGGTTCACCGGCCCGGGATGGAGATCCCCCGTTTCCTACGGAGGACGGCTGCGCGATGTTCAACAGGATCGCGAATTCACCAGAATCTCACAGGACATCGCGGTTCTCGGCCCTTCCCCCTCGAACGTCACTGCGAACATCACAATTACGTATCGGACATTCCACACTCCAACCTTCACACGAGGTACACACCTTGGCTAGGTTGACGCCTGGCCGCCCGGCTCAGCCGGACGAAACGGCCCAACTGCCCTGCGGGGCAAGGAAGGAGCACGTCTTCCATGGCGCCGGAAAGCCGCGACGAGGTTCGCCAGCGGATCGAGTCCCTCTACGACCGCGCGGAGAACGAGACCGGGAACTTCAACGCGACGCGGGCCATGGCGGCGGTGACCCGCTCCCGAGGCGTGCCACTGGCCAAACGGTCGGTGCGGCGGCCGGAACCCGCGCTGGACGAGATGACCCGGCAGTGGTTCGACGCGGCCCGCGCCAAGCTCGGCCCGACCGTCCCCGCGGCCCTTCCCGCGGACCGGCTCCCCGACCGCCCGCCGGCTCCCGCGCGTTCCCGGGAACTGCCCCGCGGCGGCACACCGGACGCCCGACGCCCGCTGGAACTGGAGCAGTCCCCCGCCCGCCGCGCCGTGGCCGAGCTGACCGCAGGCGGCTCCCCCCAGGACACACCGATCAGCCTGCCGACCGAACCGGCCGACGGGCGCACGGCCCTGCCGGTTCCCCGGCAGGCCGAACTCCCGCTCATGACATCGGACTTGGCCGACTTCGGGGGCGACGGAGCGGGACAGTTCTGGACGCTGGGCACGTCGGAGCCGACGGCACCTGGCGCGTGGGGGGCGTCGGCTTCGATGACGCCGGACGCACGGGAGCCGGCACCCTCGCCGGCACAGTCGATGACTCCCGGTGCGACTCCTGGTGCGCTGGCGGCGACAGCCATGACGGCACCCGTTCCCCTAGGGCCCGAGACGTCGCCGGCTCCGGGCGCACAGGGTGTGGTGACCCTGATGGCCCCCGCAGCGCAGGGCGCGTCGATGCTGACGGCCCCCGGTGGGCAGGATGCCGCGGCCTTGATGACGCCCGGTGCGCTGGAGGCGACGGCCCTGACGGCACCTGGCGTGCAGGGTACGGCATTCGGGCGCGGCCCTGTCGAGACGGCCCTCGCGCCGGTCTCCGGACCGCCTGCCGCCCCGGCCGCGCCCCTACCGGAACCCACGACACTCCCCGGTGCCGCCGCGCCCGGCCGTCCCTCCCTCGCCACCTCGAAGGCGAGCAGCCGGCGCAAGCTGGCGGCGGCGAGCGACGTCCTCTCCCGGTACGCCGCCCGGCTCGCGGCACCCGCACCGGCCGTACCGGCAGCGCCCGTGCCGACGGATCCCCCCATGTCCGCGCCCGCCCGGCCCGATGCGGCGCAGCCCGGCGCGGCCGCGACCGGCCCGGCCACCGGTCAGTGGCAGGCGTCGACCGGTCAGTGGCAGCAAGCGCAGTGGGGGACGGCGCCGGGCGGACCGGTCGCGTCGCCGCAGGTACCGGCCGGGACCGTCCGGCCGGATGCCGCCGCCTCGGCCCTCACCAGCGGCTCTTTCCCGCCCCCGGTGTTCGCCGAGGCAGGCGTGCTCCAGTCCCCGGCCATGCCCACGCCCGGCACCGGCCCGATCCCGTACCCGACGGCGCCCGCCACGGCTGCCACCGCCCCCTCCCCCACCCCCGAGTCGTCCCGGGCCGCCCGTGCCGCCGCGGCCATCGCGTTCGCTCGGGGGCAGATCGGGAAGCCGTGTGTGTGGGGTGCGATGGGGCCGGGCTCGTACGACTGCTCCAGCCTCACGCAGGCCGCCTGGCGGTCCGCCGGGGTCACCCTGCCGCGTGCCGCGCACGAGCAGGCGCTCGCCGGCGCCCCGGTCACGCTCGCCGGTGCCGAACCCGGTGATCTGGTCCTCTTCTTCGACGACGACCGGCACGTAGGTCTGTATGTCGGCGGCGGCATGATGGTCCACGCGCCGGGCCCGGGCTCGACGATCCGCGAGGAGTCGATCTACGGCGCCGGGGAGGCGGCGATCCACCGGATCGTGCGACCCGCCTGACCCCCGGGCTCAGCCGTGGCGCCGGCGCCGGTGTGCGCGTCGGCTCTCGTAGTGGGCCAGCAGGGTCTCCTCCAACGGCCGGTAGGTCAGGCCGAGTTCACGGACACCACGGCTGTTGTCGACGCGGAAGCGGATGCCGAGGTGTTTGCTGATGTAGTCCTGGGTGAGGCCGAAGGCGGGGCCCAGGATCCGTACCGGCCAGTGCGGGAGCACGGTGCGCGGCAGCCGCAGGTCGCGGGGGTGGTGGGCGCGGATGATGCGGGACATCTCGTGGAACGACGCCATGGTCTCGGCGGCCACGATGTACCGGCCCTCGGCCGCCGGGTTCTCCGCCGCCGCGATGTGCGCGTCGGCGACGTCCCGGACGTCGGCGGTGGTGAAGCTGAAGTCCGGTGCGCCGTAGCAGAAGCAGCCCCGGAACAGCTCGTCCAGCAGGAAGAGGCTGCCGGAGTCGGAGGCGGGGGTGAACGAAGGGCCCAGGACCAGCCCGGGGTTGACCGACACCATGCGCCAGCGGTCCTGTGCGGCCGCCGCCTCCCAAGCGGCGTGCTCCGCAAGGGTCTTGGCGTAGTGGTAGGGGTTGTTCGAGGCCGTGCTGGTCGTGTTGACGTAGCGCTCCGACAGCACCTGGCCGTCCATCGCGAGCACGTCGGCGTAGTCGCCGAAGATCGCGCCGACGGTCGAGGTGAACACCAGGGTGCCGACGTCGGGGGTGCGCTCGACGGCCGCGAGGACGTTACGGGTGCCGAGCAACGCCGGGTCCACGACGTCCCGCCGGCCGTCCCGGATGCGTTCCGGCATGAGGAAGGGCGAGGCCACGTGGAAGACGGTCGAGCAGCCGCCGAACGCCTCGTCGAACGAGCCCTCCGTCAGCAGGTCGGCCGCGAAGAGGGCGAGTCGGCCGGGGAACTCCTCCTGCAGCTCCCACAGCGGCCGGACCTTGCGGGCGTCGGCGAGGTTGCGCACGGTCGTGTGCACCGCGCGGCCCCGTTCCAGCAGACGCCGTACCAGGTGACTGCCGACGAAGCCGCTGCCACCCGTCACCGCTACCGTGGTCCCCGCGAGTCCGCCCATGCCGCCCCACCCTGCCCTTCACGGCCGGCATCCGCCGCCCCCGAAAGGATGCTCGGGGCCGGGAGCGCAGGGAACCCCCCGCATAAGGATCTCCTGAACACGTCATAAGATCACCTTATGGGGTCATAGACGGGACCCCCGTACTAACTTAGGGCTGCCTTAGTTTAGGCTTCTTCCCATTCGAGCCGCCTGTCCACGTTCGAAGGGAACCTGATCATGCCGCGCCCCCTGCGGGTAGCCATCGTCGGAGCCGGTCCCGCCGGGATCTACGCCGCCGACGCCCTGCTCAAGTCCGAGGTGGCCGCCGACCCCGGCGTGTCCATCGACCTCTTCGAGCGGATGCCCGCACCGTTCGGTCTGATCCGGTACGGCGTCGCCCCCGACCACCCGCGCATCAAGGGCATCGTCACCGCCCTGCACCAGGTGCTCGACAAGCCGCAGATCCGGCTGTTCGGCAACGTCGACTACCCGGCCGACATCAGCCTGGACGACCTGCGCGACTTCTACGACGCGGTGATCTTCTCGACGGGCGCGACGGCCGACCGCGAGCTGCCGATCCCCGGCATCGAGCTGGACGGCTCCTACGGCGCCGCCGACTTCGTCTCCTGGTACGACGGCCACCCGGACGTGCCGCGCACCTGGCCGCTGGAGGCCGAGAAGGTCGCCGTGCTCGGCGTCGGCAACGTCGCCCTCGACGTGGCCCGTGTGCTCGCCAAGACCGCGGACGAACTGCTGCCGACCGAGATACCGCCGAACGTCCACGACGGTCTGAAGGCCAACAAGGCCGTGGAGATCCACGTCTTCGGCCGCCGGGGCCCGGCCCAGGCCAAGTTCAGCCCGATGGAGCTGCGCGAGCTGGACCACTCCCCCAACATCGAGGTCATCGTCGACCCCGAGGACATCGACTACGACGCGGGCTCGATCGAGACGCGGCGCGGCAACAAGCAGGCCGACATGGTCGCCAAGACGCTGGAGAACTGGGCGATCCGCGACGTCGGCGAGCGGCCGCACAAGCTGTTCCTGCACTTCTTCGAGTCCCCCTCGGAGATCCTCGGCGAGGACGGCAGGGTCGTCGGCCTGCGCACCGAGCGGACCGCCCTCGACGGCACCGGCAACGTCAAGGGCACCGGCGAGTTCAAGGACTGGGACGTCACCGCGGTCTACCGCGCCGTCGGGTACCTCTCCGAGAAGCTCCCGAAGCTGCCCTGGGACATCGACTCGGGCACCGTCCCGGACCAGGGCGGCCGGGTCATCGAAGAGGGCGGCGACCACCTCCAGTCCACCTACGTCACCGGCTGGATCCGGCGCGGTCCCGTCGGCCTGATCGGCCACACCAAGGGTGACGCCAACGAGACCGTGGCCAACCTGCTGGACGACCACGCGAACGGCCGCCTGCACACCCCGGTCTCGCCCGAGCCGGAGGCCGTCGACGACTTCCTCGCCGAGCGCGAGATCCGCTTCACCACCTGGGACGGCTGGTACAAGCTGGACGCCGCCGAGCGTGCGCTGGGCGAGCCGCAGGGCCGCGAGCGCGTGAAGATCGTCGAGCGTGAGGACATGCTGCGGGAGAGCGGGGCGTAGGTCCCTGATCCGGGGAGGTCCCTGATCCGGGGAGGTCCCTGATCCGGGGAGGTCCCTGATCCGGGGAGGTCCCTGATCCGGGTGAGGTCCCGGATTCCTGTACGGCTCCGAGGGGGCCGGCGCCGTCGCGCCGGCCCCCTCACCCCGTTCCCGATGCGTGAGAACGGGGTCCACCCCTATGCGGATGGGCGGGCGGACCCCGTTCGCCGACCATTGTGGGGACCCGAACACGCCCCCACCATGTGCGTACGGCGCTCACCCGACGCGTTCCGCGCGCACCCCGTGTTCACGGCGCGCACCGCGTGCACGGGGGCGCGCGCCCCTGCGGCACGCGCTGCCTCCCGGCCCCGGACGACACTCTTCCCGGCCGAGCGGTGATACTGGGAAGCTCACCCGCCCCCATCAGCAGATTGGCCCATGTCGAACTCCGCCACCGACCGCGCCGCCGCCCCGCAGACCGTCTGGGCGGTCCGCGGCCGCCATACCGGCACCGCCCCCGACGAGGTCGTGCGCCGCACCCTACTCCGGCACAGGGAGAGCGGGGACATCGACGACTTCGCCGAGCCCGCCGTACCCGAGGGCGCGGCCGGGCGGGTCTTCGAGGCGCGCTGGCGGACGGCCGGCACGGTGACCGTGCGGGCCCGCCTCACCCTCGTACCGCACGACGGCCGGCCGCAGGGCAACGAATGGCGGCTCGTCGCCGAGGCGGAGCGCCCCTGGGACGAGACCTGGCCCTCGCCCGCCACCCTGTTCTGGCCCGAGGGCGCGGCCGGCGAGGGCGACGAGGGCGCCTGGGACCACCACGCCACGGTCACCGGCGTACGCCTGCGGCAGGTCAACGCGCTGCCCGAGGACGACAAGGAGATGCGCCGCAGGCTGCGGGACGTCGCCCGCGAGGGGTGGTGCGTCCATGTCGTCGTGCACGAGGCGATGACCCCGGACGCGCAGGGCCGGCTGCCGCTGGCCCGGCTGCTGCCGCCCGGCCTGCGGCACCGCGTGGTGGAGCACCGCGCGGCCCCGCACCAGTTCCGCGCGGTCAACTACGCGCTGAAGGACCTCGGTGTCGAGGTTCCGCGCGGCGGTGCCGTCGTGCTGCCGCCGGACCCGGCGCCCAAGGGCTACGACGGCGCGGAGCACCGCGTGCGCAGCGTCTTCCTGGACGGCACCGAGCCGACGGAACTCTTCGCCGCGCTGCGGCACTTCGCCGCCCTGCCCCGGCCCCTGCCGCGGGAGGCGGAGGCGGCGCTGGACGATCTGCGCGAGCGCTGGACCCTGCTGACCCTCCAGGAGGAGCTGGAGCGCGAGCGGCGGCTGGTCGCCCGGTACGCCGAGGCGCTGGAGGCGATGACGAAGTCCCGGGACCTGTACAAGGACGCGGCCGAGCAGGCACTGGAAGCCCTGGCCGCGTACCGCGACGTTCCCGCCCCCTCGTCGGCGCCCGAACGACCCGCGGCCCGCACGCCAGGGGCGTTCCAGCAGCTGACCCGCACGTTCGAGCGGCTGCGGTTCACCCCCAAGGGGCAGCGACCGCAGGCACCCGCCCCGGACGACGCACCGGCGGACACCGCACCGCGCGCCGCACCGGACGCGCCCGCCTCTCACGCGCCCGGGAACAGCGGCGGCGCGGACCCGGCCGACGCCACGGACCGGACGCCGTGACCCGCGAACAGCGCGCCGGACAGGGCCGGAAGGAGACGGCTTGGACACCGCCACGACCCTGCTGGTGATCGGCGCCGTCGTCGCGGCGGTGCTGCTCGCCGTCGCGGTCGGCCTGCTGGTGCGGCTGGTGCGGGCCCGAAACGCGCTGCGGCGGGCCGGGCTGCCGACGGGCCCGCGCTGGGTGTTCTGGGGCGCCGTCGCCTATCTGCTGCTCCCCACCGACCTGCTGCCCGACCCCGTCTACCTGGACGACATCGCCGTCCTGCTCCTCGCACTGCGCAGCCTGCGCGCCGCCCGGCCGCTGCCTGCGACGCCGAACGGGCCCTGACCGGCCGCCGGATGCCGCACCATGGAGCGATGCGGACCGAGTTCACCGGTATACCCGGCACGCCGAGCGCTCCGGACGTGGCCGTGGTCGTCGATGTCATACGGGCGTTCACCGTGGCCGCGTGGGCGTTCCGCGGCGGCGCCGAGCGCATCGTGTTCGCCGGTACGCAGCAGGAGGCCCTGGAGCTCAAGGCCCGTCACCCCGGCTGGCTCGCCTTCCAGGACGGCGCCCCGGTACCGGGCTTCGACCTGGCCAACTCGCCCGCGCGACTGCGGACGTTGGACGTGCGCGGCCGTACGATTGTGCAGAAGACCACCGCCGGGACGGCCGGGGCGCTGGCCGTGGCGGACGCCGGGCTGCTGCTGTGCGCGAGCTTCGCGGTGGCGGGCGCGACCGCCGGACTGCTGCGGCGGGCCCGGCCGCGGGCGGTGACCTTCGTCGTCACCGGGGACGGCGGGCGGGCCGAGGAGGATCTCGCCTGCGCCGAGTACATCGCCGCCCGGGTCCGCGCGGACGACACCGACCCCGGCCCCTATCTCGACCGGGCCCGGCGCTCCAGCGGCGCCGCCCGGCTCGCGGACGGCGTACGGCGCGGCTGGACCGGCGTCCACCCCGAGGATGTCGCGATGTGCCTGGAGGCGGACGCCTTCCCGTTCGCCATGACGGCCGCCCGGACGGACGGCCGCCTGGAGCTGCGACCGGTGTACGCCGGCGGGGCGGATCCGGCCCCCGCGGCACGCTGAGTCAGCTCGCGGCGCTACGCCCGGCGCGCCCGCCGGCGAGGACGACCACCAGCACGACCAGGGCCGCCAGCGCGGTGGCCAGCGCCGCCGTACCCGCGAGCCACCACGGGGCCAGGGTCACGTCCCACAGCCGGAACGCATCCGGCAGGCCGAGCCGTCCGCGGAGCAGTTGGCCCGCGGCGAGTGCGGCGCCGACGCCGAGCGCGGCGGTCGCCGTACCGAGCCGGACCATCGCCGTGCGCGGCGGCAGGGCGAGCACCAGTGCCAGCAGCAGGCACAGCCCCGCGGCGACGGCCCCGGCCACGAGCACTCCCTGGCGTGGTCCGGCCCAGGAACGCGGGGCGTGGGCCACCCCGCACAGGAGGACGAGCAGCGCGGCGCCCCGGGCGGGCCACAGGGCCGCGCGCGAACTCCGGCGGCCCCGCGCCTCGTAGGTCCCAGAGCCTTCCACGGCCCGCCGACCCGCCGACCCGCCCGTCAGCGGCCGGGCCTTGGCCCTCACGTCCGCCGTCGCAACGTCCGCCGTCGCCACCTCCCTCGTCGGCTCTTCCCTCGTCGGCTCTTCCCTCGTCGCTACGTCCGCCGCCGCCACGCCCCCCACCGCCACGTCCGCCGCCACGCCCGCCATCACCGCGTCCGCCGCCACGCCCGGCATCACCGCGTCCGCCGCCACGCCCGGCATCGCCGCGTCCGCCGCCATGCCCCTCGTCGCCTCGTCCGCCGTCGCCACGTCCGCCGCCACGCCCCTCACCGCCACACCCGCCGTCGCCTCGTCCGCCGCCGCCACGCCCCTCACCGCCACACCCGCCGTCGCCTCGTCCGCCGCCGCCACGCCCCTCACCGCCACGTCCGCCGCCACGCCCGGCATCGCCGCGTCCGCCGCCACGCCCGCCGCCGCCACGCCCGCCGTCATCACATCCGCCGTGCGCAGGGTCGGCGCGGCGTCGTCCGTCACCGGCCCTGCGGCCGCCGGCCGGTCCGCGTCCCGTTCTGCCGCCGGCGACCGCTCCGCCGCCCACTGTGCTGCCATCGCGGCGGCCACCCGCCGGTCCCGCACAACCGTGCGCCTCGCCGGTCGCGGCTCCTCCCGTCCGACCGCGCCGTGCGCCGGCCGGTCCTGCCGCTCGCCGGCCGGCATCGACATGGTGCCGGTGCCGCAGACGGCCGCGGCGGGCGCGAGGTGAACCGGGCCGGACTCGAAGGCGGTGCGGTCCGTGGCCAACCGGCCGATCAGCTCGGCCAGTTCCTCCAGGGGCAGGTTGACGGCCGCCGCCTGCAGGACGGTCTCCCGGCAGTGGGGCTCCACCGACGCGTGGTGCAGCAGCCGTATCAGCCGGGTGACCTCCTCCACGGGACGGCCCTGGGCGGCGGCGCGGATCGCCTCGTCGGCGCTGTCGGTCCCCCGGGGCGGCCGGGTGAGCAGGGCGACCAGACGGGCGAGATCCTCCACGGAACGGCCGAGGCCGATCGCACGCAGTGCGTCCACCGTGGCCCGGGAGTGCTCGGGCGAGCTCTCCAGCAGCGTGATGAGCCGGACGACGTCCTCGATCGGCCGGTCGGCCACGGCCGAGTGGACCAGGCCGCGCAAGGGATCGCAGTCCGGCACGCCGCCACCGTCGTGCCCGCCCCCTTCGGACGCCTCGCCCTCGACGTCCCGCGGACTGTCGCGCAGGCCCTCGTACGGGAGCTCGTACGGGATCGCGCGCAGGCCCTCGTACGGGATCGCGTACGGGAGCTCGTGCGGTATCTCCTCCGGGCGCCGCTCGAAGCCCTCGGGCACCGGCCGCGGTGACAGCGCCGCCGGTGTTGCCAGGAGGTCCGGGAGAGGGGCGTGGACGCCGAGGGTGGCCGGTGCGGGGGCCGTGCGGGCGTCGTCAGGGCGGGGGGACGAAGAGCAGGTGGTCATCTCGGCTCCAGTCGACGGGGTGCGGCCACCTCTGCGCCCCCCTCGTACGGCAGCAGCAGTACGCCTCCATTACGCCTCCATTAGGAATCGCCGTCCGCCGGACGTGCCACCCGGGCCTCCCCGTGAATAGTCCAGGTGAGTGGCGCGCATCGGAGGTGCGCTCCGTACTCCTCCTGGCGCATTCTTGCTGTGTCAGCCACCCGGAGGCGCACGGCACGAGGTAGGACCGATGGCTGGGAGCGGCGGCGAGCACGTGGTCGGTACGCGAGCCAGACTGGCCGCGCTGCTGACCGACGCCTCGACCGGCGCACTCGGTGTGGCGGGCGGCGGGGTGGCGGGGGTGTATCTGCGCTCCGCCACGCCGGGCCTGCTGCGGCTCGCGGTGCTCTGCGGGCTGCCCGGCCCGCTGTTCCGCCCCTGGTGGCGGCTGCACGTCGGCCGTCCCTTCCCCGTGGCCGACGCCTACCGCCTCGGTGTCCGGGTGGTGCTGGCGAACGCCGCCGAGACGGTGCGCCGGTATCCGCAGTTCGCGGCGGGCCTGCCCTTCCCGCTCGAGTCGGTGCACGTCCCGGTGCCGGGCGGCAGCGAGCCGCTCGGCGTGCTCACCGTGCTGCGCCCGGCGGAGACCGACACCCCGGCCGGGGAACTGGACCAGGAACCGCTCGCCCGGATCGCCGAGGGGCTCGGCGCCGAACTGCTGGCGCTCGCCGCCGGGGACGCGAGCGCGATCATCTGGGACGCCGAACCGCTCGGTGTGCGGCCGCCCTCCAGCCGGCCCGTGCGGGCCGGTGTCGGGCGGTTCAGCTGGGATCCGGAGACCCGCGCGGTGCACGCGGACGACTGTTTGCACGGCCTGCTCGGGCTGCGGCCCGGGGAGTTCGCCGGGACGGACACTGCGCTCGCGGACGCCGTGGCCCCGCTCGACGCGGACCGGATCCTGGCCGCCCTGCGCGAGACCGCCGCCGGGAAACCGCCCGGCGCGCCGCTGAGTCTGCGGGCGCCGGACGGCACGCCGCGGCTGCTGGACCTGTGGCCGGCCACGGAGGAGCCCGCCGGTCGGGTCGGTGGGGTGGTGTTCGATCCCGGCCCGGGCGCCGCCGCGGACGGCGCGGCGGATATGCTGCCGCAGGGGGTGTTCTGCCTGGACCGGCTGGGCCTGATCGTGTACGTCAACGAGGCCGCGGTCCGGCTCACCGGGCGGGAGCGGGACCTGCTGCTCGGGCGGCCGCTGTGGGAGGCGCTGCCGTGGCTGACCGGCCCGCCGTACGACGATCATCTGCGCGGTGCCCTGCTGGCCGCGGATCCGGTGCACTTCCACGCGCAGCGCCCGGCCGGTGCGGGCGGGGGCGACTGGCTCGCCGTGTCCGCGCATCCCGGGGCGGACCTGCTGACCTGCACGCTCGTGCCGGCCAGCCGGATGGAGACACCGGTCGGGCCGGTGTCCGAGGCGCAGCCGCCGAAGAGTCCGCCGGACCACTCGATGACGCCGCTATACCGGCCCATCGCCCTCGCCATCGCGCTGACGGACGCGGTGACCGCCCGGCAGGTGTCGGCGGTGGTCGTGCAGGAACTGCTGCCGGCGTTCGGCGGCCGCCGCCTCGCCATCTACGTGCTCCAGGACCGGCATCTGTATCTCGCCTGGGAGACCGGCTTCCCGCAGGGGTTCCTCGCCCCGTTCGAGGGCACCGGCCTCGACGCGCACCTGCCCGGTGTGGAGTGCCTGACCACGGGACGGCCGCTGTTCTTCGAGTCGATGCAGCAGATGGCGGCCGCCTATCCGGGGATGCCGCTGGACGCCGACGAGGGCGCCCGCGCGTTTCTGCCGATGATCGCCTCCGGCCGGCCGGTCGGCTCGTGCATCCTCGGCTTCGACGGCAGACGCTCCTTCAGTACCGAGGAGCGCACGGTGCTCACCGCGCTCGCCGGGCTGATCGCGCACGCGATGGAGCGCGCGCAGCGTTACGACAGCGAGGCCGCCCTCGCCCGCGGCCTCCAGCAGGCCCTGCTGCCGCACCGGTTGTCGGCGCATCCCCGGGTGGAGACGGCGGGCCGCTATCTGCCCGGCACACAGGGCATGGACGTCGGCGGCGACTGGTACGACGTGGTCGAGGCCGGTGACGGGATCGCGCTGGTGATCGGCGACGTACAGGGGCACGGGGTGCAGGCGGCGGCGACGATGGGCCAGCTGCGCAGCGCCGTGCGCGCGTTCGCGCTGGGCGACCGGCCGCCGGACGAGGTGATGAGCGGCACCAACCGGCTGCTGATCGACCTCGACCCGGGCCAGTTCGCCAGTTGCTGCTATCTGCGGCTGGATCCGGCCACCGGCCGGGCCGTGGTCGCCCGGGCCGGGCATCCGCCGCCGCTGCTGCGCTGCCCCGACGGCAGCACCCGGGTGCTGGACCTGCCCGGCGGGGTCGTCCTGGGCGTGGATCCGCACGCCCGCTACCCGGTGGCCGGGCTGCTGCTGGAGCCGGACGCGATCCTCGCCCTGTACACGGACGGTCTGGTGGAGCGGCCCGGTGCCGACATCGACGACGGCATCACCGCGCTGCGGCTGGCGCTCGGCAGGGCCGGGGCCGCCGCCGGGCGGTCGCTGGCCGGGGTCGCCGACCGGCTGACCGCCACCGCACGGCTCGCCACCGACCGCCCCGACGACGTGGCGCTGCTGCTCGCCGCCCGCCGGTCGGCTCGGCCGTCCGGCCCGTGACCGGACGGCGCGGGTCGGGGCCGCGACCATCGACGATGGTCATGGTCTCGCCTGAGCGGGCCGGGCAGTGTAGACATGGGCACATGGTGCGACTGTCCGGCCGAAACTCGACGCGGCCGCCCCGCGCGTCCGGGCGCCCGGACGCATCGCGGGGTCCCGCGCCGGACGCCCCGGGCACCGACGGCGGCGGGGCGGGCATGCTGCGCGCGGCTGTGACCGGTCGCAGCGTGGCCGGGCAGGTCTTCCTCCTCCAGGTCGTGATCGTGCTGCTGCTGGTCGTCGCGGCCGTGGTGGCGCAGGTGCTCCAGGTGCGCCGCGACAGCGACACGGAGGCCGGCAACCGCTCGCTCGCGGTCGCGGAGACGTTCGCCAACGCACCGGGCACGGCGGCCGCGCTGCGCAGCCCGGATCCGACGAAGATCCTCCAGCCGAAGGCCGAGGCCGTACGCAAGTCGACCGGCGTCGACTTCGTCGTCGCGATGAACACCGACGGCATCCGCTACACGCACCCCAAGCCGGACCGCATCGGCAAGAAGTTCGTCGGCACCATCGCGCCGGCGGTGGCCGGGGGCACGGTCACCGAGCACGTCAACGGCACGATAGGGCCGCTGGTGCAGGTCGTCGTGCCGGTGAGGGACTCCGCGGGCAAGGTGGTGGGCCTGGTCTCGGCCGGGATCACCACGGCGCACGTGGGCGGGGCCGCCGACCAGCAACTGCCCCTGCTGCTCTGGGCGGCAGCGGCGGCGCTCGCGCTCGCGACCGGCGGCACTGCCCTGGTCAGCAGACGGCTGCTGCGCCAGACGCACGGCCTCGGCCCGCACGAGATGACCCGGATGTACGAGCACCACGACGCGGTGCTGCACGCGGTCCGCGAGGGCGTGCTGATCGTCGGCGACGACGCCCGGCTGCTGCTCGCCAACGACGAGGCGCACCGGCTGCTGGGCCTGCCCGAGGACGCCGAGCGGCGCAGCGTGCTGGAGCTGGGCCTGGACGACGAGACGGCGGCGCTGCTGGCCTCGGGACGGGTGGCGACGGACGAGGTGCACCTGGTCAAGGACCGGCTGCTGGCGATCAACCAGCGCCCCACCGATCTGCGCGGCGGCCCGGCGGGCAGTGTGACCACGCTGCGCGACTCGACGGAGCTGCGGGCCCTGTCGGGGCGGGCGGAGGTGGCGCGCGAGCGGCTGAACATGCTGTACGACGCGGGCGTGGGCATCGGCACCAGCCTGGACGTGACCCGCACCGCGGCGGAGCTGGCCGAGCTGGCGGTGCCCCGGTTCGCGGACTTCGCGACGGTGGACCTGTTCGACGCGGTGCTGCACGGGGAGGAGCCACGGCCCGGCACCGCACTGCGCCGCGCGGCCGGCGCCGGGGTGCGCGAGGGCTCCGCGCTGTACCCGGTGGGCGAGCACATCCGGTTCGTGGCCACCTCGCCGCAGGCGCGCAGTCTGACGACGGGGCAGTCGGTCCTGGTGCCCCGGCTGCGCGACGCGCCGGGCTGGCGGGCCCAGAATCCGGAGCGCACCGCCCAGGTGCTGGAGTTCGGCATCCATTCGCTGATCACCGTGCCGCTCAGGGCGGGCAGTCTGGTGCTGGGGGTGGCGAACTTCTGGCGCTCGGAGAAGCCGGAGCCGTTCGACTCCGAGGAGCTGGCGCTCGCCGAGGAGCTGGTCGCGCGGGCGGCGGTGTCCATCGACAACGCCCGCCGGTACACCCGCGAGCACAGCATGGCGGTGACCCTGCAGCGCAGTCTGCTGCCGCGCACGCTGCCCGAGCAGGGCGCGCTGGACATCGCGTACCGCTATCTGCCGGCGCAGTCCGGGGTGGGCGGCGACTGGTTCGACGTACTGCCGCTGTCCGGTGCCCGGGTGGCGCTGGTGGTGGGCGACGTGGTGGGGCACGGGCTGCACGCGGCGGCCACCATGGGCCGGCTGCGCACCGCGGTGCACAACTTCTCGTCGCTGGATCTGCCGCCGGACGAACTCCTCGGTCTGCTGGACGAGCTGGTGGGCCGGATCGACCAGGACGAGACCTCCGCCGACGGCTCGGCCGCGATCACCGGCGCGACCTGTCTGTACGCCGTCTACGACCCGGTCTCCCGGCGCTGCACCCTGGCCCGGGCCGGCCATCCGCCGCCCGCGGTGGTGCACCGCGACGGCGGCGTGGAGTTCCCGGAGGTGCCGGCGGGTCCGCCGCTGGGTCTGGGCGGGCTGCCGTTCGAGACGGCCGAGCTGGAGCTGTCCGAGGACAGCCGGCTGGTGCTCTACACGGACGGGCTGGTGGAGGATCGCGACCGGGACATCGACGAGGGGCTGGAGCTGCTGCGCGACGCCCTGAGTCGGACGCCGGACGCCTCCCCGGAGGAGACCTGCCGCACGGTCCTGGACCGGCTGCCGGCCCGGCCGAGCGACGACGTCGCGCTGATCGTCGCCCGCACCCGGGTGCTGGGCGCCGACCGGGTCGCCGAGTGGCAGGTGCCCTCGGACCCGGTGGCGGTGTCCGAGGTGCGGGCCGCGGTGACACGGACACTGACCGAGTGGGGACTGGAGGAGCTGGACTTCACGACGGAGCTGATCCTGAGCGAGCTGGTCACCAACGCCATCCGTTACGGCCGCGCCCCGATCGGGGTACGGCTGCTGCGCGAGCGCACGCTGATCTGCGAGGTCTCCGACGCCAGCACGACCTCGCCGCATCTGCGGTACGCGGCCATCACCGACGAGGGCGGCAGGGGGCTGTTCCTGGTCGCGCAGCTCGCCGAGCGCTGGGGCACCCGCTACACCCCCAACGGCAAGATCATCTGGGCGGAGCAGCCGCTGCCGTGACGGCCGCCGCGGCGGTCGTCGCCGTCCCCGCGTTCCGCGAGGCGGTGCGCGAACTCCCCCCGGTACGAAGGGTCGTTGACGGACCGGACGGACCGCTGTCTGCTGGGGGCAGCCCGCCCGGGAGCGGCAGAACCGGGTGCTCGCGCGGGCGTCCGACGCGCAGCGGGCGTCCTCGCTCGGCCCGCCCGACCTGCGCGGCCGGCCGTACGTGAGCTCCGGCACCATGCCGGGCACGCTCTCGTCCCACGGCTTCGACGCGGGCATGAACGGCCGCGACGCCCGGCTCCAGGACACCCCTGGCCGTGGCTGCTCGCCCTGACGGCCGCGGAGCTCCGGCCGCACCCGGTGTCGCCGCTGCCCGACCGGGACTCGCGGATCCAGGGCCTGGCGCACGACGACGTCCCGGAGATCATCCGGCAGCTCTTCGAGCGAGCGCCCCGGCATGCACCGCACGCGAGCCGCGAGCCTGCTGCGCGGCGCCCGGGCGCGGGTGGGCTCCGCCGGGGCGGTCAGCCGAGGGCGCGGTCGAGGTTGAACGCGGCGCTGATCAGGGCCAGGTGGGTGAACGCCTGCGGGAAGTTGCCCTGTTGCTCGCCGGTGCGACCGATCTCCTCGGCGTACAGGCCGAGATGGTTGGCGTAGGTGAGCATCTTCTCGAACGCCAGCCGGGCCTCGTCGAGCCGGCCGGCCCGGACCAGGGCCTCGACGTACCAGAACGAGCAGATGGAGAAGGTGCCCTCGTCGCCGCGCAGCCCGTCGGGGCTGGACTGCGGGTCGTAGCGGTAGACGAGGGAGTCGGAGACCAGATCGTCGCCGAGGGCGTCCAGGGTGGACAGCCACTTGGGATCGGTGGGGGCGACGAACTTGGCGAGCGGCATCATCAGCAGCGAGGCGTCGAGGACGTCGCCGCCCTCGTACTGCACGAAGGCACGGCGCCGCTGTGACCAGCCGCACTCCATGATCCGCCGGTAGATGGCGTCGCGGGCCTGCCCCCAGCGGAGCAGGTCGGCGGGCAGGCCGCGGCGGCGGGCGAGGCGCATGGCCCGCTCGATGGCGACCCAGCACATCAGCCGCGAGTACGTGAAGTTCTTGCGGCCGCCGCGGGTCTCCCACACGCCCTCGTCGGGCTGGTCCCAGTGCGCGCTGACCCAGTCGACCAGGTGGCACACGTCGTCCCACTGGTCGCTGGAGATCGGCTGGGCCCACTTGTCGTAGAGGTAGATCGAGTCGATCAGGGCGCCGTATATGTCCAGTTGGAGCTGGTCGGCGGCGGCGTTGCCGATCCGGACCGGCGCGGAGCCGAGGTGTCCCTCCAGGTGGGGCAGCTCGCGTTCGGGCAGCTCGGTGCGGCCGTCGATGCCGTACATGATCTGGAGCGGTGCGGAGTCGTCGCCGTCGGCGCGGGGGCTGACGTGGGTGGTGAGGAAGCGCATGAACGCCTCGGCCTCGCCGCTGAAGCCGAGCCTGAGCAGCGCGTAGACGGCGAAGGCGGCGTCGCGCACCCACACGTACCGGTAGTCCCAGTTGCGCTCGCCGCCGAGCTGTTCGGGCAGGCTGGTGGTGGGCGCGGCGACGATGGCGCCGGTGGGGGCGTAGGTGAGCAGCTTCAGGGTCAGGGCGGAGCGGTGCACCATCTCGCGCCAGCGGCCCCGGTAGCGGGACTGGTGCAGCCAGCGCCGCCAGTAGGTGACCGTGGCGTTGAACTCGTGCTCGGCCTCGGCGCGGGCGCAGCCGCGGGGGGTCACCGTGCCGCCGAACTGGTCGAGGGCGAACACGGCGGTCTCGCCCTCGGCGAGCTTGAAGTCGGCGCGGGCGTCGCGGGCGTCGCACTCCAGGGCGACCGTGGAGGTCAGGGCCAGGGCCTGCGCGGCGGACTCGAAGACCACGGTGCCGCCGTCGACGCTGCTCAGGGTGTGCGGGGCGGCGCCGTAGTCGAAGCGCGGCGCGACCAGTGCCCGGAAGGGGACGGTGCCGCGGACGCAGATCACGCGCCGGATCAGCCGGTGCCGGCCCGCCTCGCCGGGGACGGCCGTGCCGTCGCAGGTGACCGGCATGAAGTCCTGCACCTCGCCGACGCCGTCCTCGGTGAAGAAGCGGGTGATCAGGACGTTGGTGTCGGGGAAGTAGAACTGCTTGGTGCGCGCGGGTACGGCGGCGGCCAGTTCGAAGGAGCCGCCGCGCTCGGCGTCGAGGACGGCCGCGAAGACGCTGGGCGCGTCGAAGGACGGGGAGCAGTACCAGTCGATCGTGCCGTTGGTGCCGACCAGGGCCACGCTGCGCAGGTCACCGATGAGCCCGTGCTCGGCGATGGGCAGATAGCGGAGCCCGGGGCGGGCGCCCTCGGTGAACGGGGTCTCGGCCATCGGTGGCCTCCCGGAGTACGGAGCGAGATGTTTTCCAGCTTAGGGGCGTGTGCGCTCCGGTGGCGTGGGAAGGCGCTGCGGGCAATGGTGAGAGTGTGCCCCGTTCGGCGGCACCGGCACGGATGCGGTCATCCGGACCGAGGAGGAGGCATCATGTCGACCAGCACACCCGACGAGTCCCGGTCGTCCGACGACCACTGCACCCCGGACGCCCTGCTGCACACCGCTCCCTCCCGGGATGTCACCCCGGAGGACTTCGTGATGGCGGCGGGCAGGGACGTCACTCCGAAGAACCTCGACTGGGCCCGTCGCAAGATGGAGACGGACCCGACGGCCGTCGAGAGGCTGCTGCCGTAAGGCGTCCGGGGAGAGCCGGATACAGGGGCGCGGGGCCGTGTGGGGCGCACCCCCCCCCCCCCCCAGGGGGCGCCCCAGCCCCGCGCCCCGGGCGCGCCGCCCCAGGAGGCGCCCCAGAAGACCGCCACGGGCGA
>NZ_JBVHMR010000020.1:135799-149515 GCF_055558375.1 Streptomyces sp. NPDC025793
CCGGCCGCCAGGGGCCGCCGCCCCCCGCGGCGGGCGGGGGGGGGCGGCCGTCCGGGGGGGGGGCCCGGCGGTCCCCGGGGGCGGGGGGGGGGGGGCCCCCCCCGCCCCCGCGCCCCTGGCTCGCGCCCCTGGCTCGCGCCCCTGGCTCGCGCCCCTGGCTCGCGCCCCTGACTCGCGCCGGTGCCGACGGGTCAGTCCGCCGACTGTTCGGCCAGGCCCGCCGTCCACTTCTCCTCGATGCGGCCGGCCTTCCAGATCAGCAGGGCGACGGCCCAGGTGGCGAAGAACAGGCCGACGATGACGAAGCCGACGGTGTTGAGGTCGAGGCCGGAGATCCAGTCCCAGAAGACGCCGTGCAGGCTCATCTTGTCGGCGAGGAGGCCGAGCAGCTCGACGGTGCCGATGATCAGGGCGACGGCGACGGACAGGCCGGTGATGGTGAGGTTGTAGTAGACCTTGCGGACCGGCTTGGAGAAGGCCCACTCGTAGGCGAAGTTCATGAACGAGCCGTCGATGGTGTCCAGCAGTGACATGCCGGCGGCGAACAGCACCGGCAGGGTCAGGATGGCGTACCAGGGCAGGCCGGAGGCGGCGCCGGAGCCGGCGAGGACCAGCAGGGCGATCTCGGTGGCGGTGTCGAAACCGAGGCCGAAGAGCAGGCCCAGCGGGTACATCTGCCACGGCTTGCGGATGGTGCCGGTGACCCGGCCGAGCAGGCGGTTCATGAAGCCGCGGTTGTTGAGCTGGGTCTCCAGGGCGGCCTCGTCGTAGTGGCCCGAGCGCATCCTGCGGAACACCTTCCAGATGCCGGCCAGGATGACGAGGTTGATGCCGGCGATGAGGTAGAGGAAGGCGCCGGAGACCGTCGTGCCGATCAGGCCGGTGACCTCGTGCAGGTGGGAGTTGTCGTCGCGGACCGGGCCGGCCAGGGTCTTCAGGCCGAGCGAGAGCAGCAGGGAGAGGCCGAAGACGATGCTGGAGTGGCCGAGGGAGAACCAGAAGCCGACGGAGAGCGGGCGCTGTCCCTCGCCCATCAGCTTGCGGGTGGTGTTGTCGATGGCCGCGATGTGGTCGGCGTCGAAGGCGTGCCGCATGCCGAGCGTGTAGGCGGTGACGCCGATGCCGATGCCGAAGGACTCCTTGCCCACGCTGAAGTGCTGCGGTGCGATGATCCCGACGAGCGTGCCCCAGCCGATGACATGCAGCGCGAGCACGAAGCCGGCCATCCCGCCGACCCTGATCCACTCCTGCCGCGTCATGGAGCCGCGGACGCGGTGCCAGAGCGACGGCCTGCCGTCGGCCTGGGCGGGGAGGGACGGAGCGGAACCAGGGGCGGCCGTCATCGGGAGAGTGTGTCCTTCGGTCGTACGGGTACGGCTGCACCGCGCAGCCTCGCGCCATCCTCTCCCACTTGCAACTCATGTGCAATAAAGGGGGCGGCAGGGCTTTCCCATGGAAACGGAAAAGAAACGGGAAAGGCCTGCCCCTGAGCTGCAGAAACGATGGACCGGAGGGGGCTCAGGCGGAGAGCATGCCCCGGCCGAGCCAGTCCTTGGTGTCCTTCACGCCGGGCAGGGCGAAGAAGTAGCCGCCGCCGGTCGGGGAGATGTAGTCGACGAGGGGCTCGTCGATCAGCCGGGTCTGCACGGCCTCGAACTGGCGCTTGACGTCCTGGTTGTAGCAGGCGAACACCAGGCCCATGTCGAGGTTGCCGACGTTGTCCACGCCCCGGTCGTAGTTGAAGCCGCGGCGCAGGATGCGGGAGCTGTCGCTCTGCGCGGTGCGCGGGTTGGCGAGCCGGATGTGGGCGTCCAGCGGGATCGCGTTGCCCTTCGGGTCCTTGGCGTACTGGGGGATGTCGGTCTCCTTGGCGCCGTCGAGCGGGGCGCCGGTGTCCTTGCGGCGGCCGAACATCTTCTCCTGCTCGCTGAGCGAGACCCGGTCCCAGAACTCCACCAGCATCCGGATGATCCGGATCACCTGGTAGCTGCCTCCGGTGGCCCAGGCGGGCTCGCCCTGGCCGGCGCCGACCCAGATCAGCTTGTCCGTCTCGCGGGCGGAGGTGACGTCCGGGTTGGCTATGCCGTCCTTGAAGCCGAGCAGGTTGCGCTGGGCGCCGGCGGGACGCGGGGCGTTCTGGAAGCCGTCGATGCGCCACTTGATCTGCATGGCGCCGCGGGTGTGGCGGGCGATGTCGCGCAGCGCGTGCAGCACGGTGTCGGTGCTCTGGGCGCAGATCTGGAGCGACAGGTCGCCGTGGCACTCGGCCGCGTTCAGGTTGTCGTTGGGGAAGGTCCGCATCGGGGTGAGCCGGGCGGGCCTGGCCTTGGCGAGGCCGTAGCGGTCGTCGAAGAGGGAGGCGCCGACGCCCACGGTG
Source organism: Streptomyces sp. NPDC025793 (assembly GCF_055558375.1). Classification (NCBI taxonomy): domain Bacteria; kingdom Bacillati; phylum Actinomycetota; class Actinomycetes; order Kitasatosporales; family Streptomycetaceae; genus Streptomyces; species Streptomyces sp. NPDC025793. The sequence continues at coordinate 138,177 of NZ_JBVHMR010000020.1, forward strand.
ACGGTGAGGGCGTCGGAGGGGACCTCGGGGCCGAGGATGCCGTTGTCCGAGGGCGGCGCGCCGACGCCGAGGTCGGCCGGGGCGCCGCCGGAGGTGAGGAAGCGGGCCCGCTCGGTGATGGTCTTCAGCAGGTCGGTCAGGCCCGCGCGGTCGTCGGCGATGACGTTCAGCGAGACGAAGGTGGCGGCGGCCGGCGCGGGGGTGACGATGCCGGCCTGGTGGGCGCCGTGGAAGGGGACCTTCGCGCTGCTGTCGGCGTTCGAGGTCTGCGCCTCGGCGGTGCCGCCGCTCTCGCCGAGGGCGAAGCCGCCGCCGGCCAGCACCGCTCCGGCGGCCCCGGCGCCCAGCGCCGTGCGCACGAAGGAGCGGCGGGCGGGGCCGACGGGGCAGGTCGGCTGGTCGGCGGTGGACATCGGCGGGGTCCCTTCGGGGTGCGGGTGCGCGGACGGCATCGGGCAGGCGTGGTCGGTCATCAGGCGGACTTCCGGATCTCGAGCAGGTCCGGGATCGGGGCGAGGTCCTCCAGCAGCTGGCCGGTGGCGCCGTTCAGCCGCTGCCGGTCGCTCGCGGCGAGCTGGTCGACGGGCGTCCAGTGGCCGCCGTCGTGGGCGGCGTCCAGCAACTTCTGCACGCGCGCGATGTCCGCGTCGACCGTCGGGAGGACCTTCGGGGCGCGGCCGGTGAGCAGCGGCTTGAGGACGGTGAGCAGCTCGCGGGTGCCGGAGAGGTTGGCGTCGGCGGTGGCGAGGTTGGTTCCGCTGCCCTCGTCGGTGTCGCCGGTCAGCTCGAACTGCAGGGTGTTCTCCAGGATCTCGTGGGCGCGCAGCGGCAGGTCGCCGGGGTCGAAGTCCTGGCTCGGGAACGCCTTGCGCAGGCCGACGACGTCCGCGGCCAGCTGTTGGGCGGGGCCGGTCAGGTCCTTGGCGGACTGTCCGTGCCACAGGCCGTACTCGATGCGGTGGAAGCCCGCGAAGTCCTTGTCGTGCACGCCGTCGGCCAGTCCGTCGGCCCGGCCGTTGATCTTCTTGTCGAAGTCCTCGAAGGTGCCGTAGGCGGCGCCGAGCGAGGAGTAGGTGCGGTGGGCGGTGAGCCAGTCGGTGCGGGCCTTGTCGAGGTGGCCGCCCGCGATGTCGTCGGCGAGCGTCTTCGTCTGGCCGGCCAGGGTGTCCAGGCCCTGGCCGACGTACGCCTTGTACTGCTTCAGTGGCGTGGCGAGGTCCTGCTCGGAGACGGGGACGACCGGCTTGGCCGCGCCGCCGCCGGTGACGGTGACGGACTTGGAGGTGACGGCCTTGCCGCCGGTGGGCACGCAGCGCCACGCGTAGGTGCCGCCGGCGACGGTGGCGACGAGGTCGCGGGTGGTGCCGGGGGCGAGGCCCTCGATCTCGCCGTAGACCGCGCTGGTCGACGGGTCGATGAGGTACACCTCGGAGGTCTTGCCGCCGGTGTTCCTCATCTGGAAGGTCTGCCGGCCCGGCTTGGGCGCCGTGAAGCCCTTGCCGCACTCGCTCTCGGAGACGGCGACGGTCTGGTCGCCGGCGGGCTTGGGCCGGGAGAGGGCGACGACGGCTCCGGCGATCACGGCGGGTACGGCGACCACGGCGGCCGGCACGACCCAGATCGGGCGGCGCCGCGCGGGCCGGTCGGCCTTCGGCTGCGCCTGGGACTCGGTGCGCTCCTCGGCCGGCTTCGGCGTCGTGGCCCGTACGCCGCGCACGAACAGGGTCATGACGACGGCCAGGTAGCCGACGTAGGCGACCACCTGGAGCCAGGTCATGGTCGGGGTGAGGTTGAAGACGCCCTGGACGAGGGTGCTGTACCAGGAGCCGGCGTCGACACCGCTGCCGAGGTCGACCGCGTAGGCGGTCTTGCCGGGCAGCACGCCGCCCTCCTGGAGGTCACGCAGGCCGTAGCCGAGGACACCGGCCGCGATGACGATCAGGACGGCGCCGGTGGCGGTGAAGAACTTCGTCAGGTTGATCTTCAGCACCCGGCGGTACAGGCCCCAGCACAGGATCGTGGCGAGGACCAGGCCGATGCCGGCGCCGGTCAGCGGGCCCGCGGACTCGCCGGCCGCCTGGGCGGTGGTCCACAGGAAGAGGGCGGTCTCCAGGCCCTCACGGCCGACGGCGAGGAAGGAGGTGAGGATCAGCACACCGGAGCCCATGGCGAGGGCGCCGGTGACCTTCTCCTTCAGCTCGCCGGACAGGCTGCGGGCGGAGCGGCGCATCCAGAACACCATGGCGGTGACGAACGCGACGGCGATCACGCTGAGGGTGCCGCCGAAGGCCTCCTGGGCGGTCTGCGGCATGGAGGCGGCGGTGAAGGTGAGCACCGCGCCGAAGCTCATGGCCACCGCGACGGCGGCGAGGACGCCGGTCCACACCTGTGGGAGCCGCGAGCGCGCCTCGGCCCGGACCAGGGTGGCGACCAGGATGGAGACGATGAGTCCGGCTTCGAGTCCCTCCCTCAATCCGATCAGGAAACTCGGAAACGCGTCGTCCCACATGACCTGCTGCCCTCCCAGACCTACTTAGTGAAGGCATGCCTAACCTTCGCGGACCATCATGACGATGGCCATGCAATCAGTCAGTCATGAAGTAGTAATGGCAAGGCAAAGCCCGGGAACGATCCGCGCCCTCCGTTCGTCTACACCTCCGTCGACCGTCTACAAATATGTAGTCGGATGTAGTCGAGATGTCCTTCGAGACGTACGTCGAAGGAACCCGAAGGAAGGGCGTACGGCGATGGCCACTCCCCCACACCTGGCATCGCAGCTCGCGGTCAACGTGCTCGACGCCCACTCCCTGCTCGCCGCCTTCGGCGTGCTCGGTGTCGGCGTCGTGCTCTTCGCCGAGACCGGCCTGCTGATCGGGTTCTTCCTGCCCGGGGACTCGCTGCTGTTCACCGCGGGCCTGCTGTGCACGGGCTCGGCGAGCAGCGGACTGCATCTCTCGCTCGGCCCGCTGCTCATCGCCGCGGCCGTCGGCGCGCTGGCGGGCTCGCAGTGCGGCTTCCTGATCGGCCGCAAGGCGGGCGGCGCGCTGCTGGCCCGCACCCGGTCGGCCAAGCTGCGCGAGGGCGCGCAGCGCGCCGAGGAACTGCTGGAACGCTACGGCCACGCGAAGGCGATCGTGCTGGCCCGCTTCGTCCCGGTGGTGCGCACGGTGCTCAACCCCATGGCGGGCGCACTCGGCGTGCCGGCGCGGACGTTCACCGTCTGGCAGACGGTGGGCGGGCTCGTGTGGAGCCTCGGCCTCACCCTCGCCGGATACGCGCTGGGCTCCTCGATCCCCAACGTCGACAAGTACCTGCTGCCGGTGATCGCGCTGATCGTCGTGGTGTCCCTGCTGCCGATCGCCACCGAGCTGCTGCGCTCCCGCCGCGCGGCCAAGGAGGCGCGCGGATGAACCTCGCCCTGACGGGCTCGTCCGTCGACGGGCCGCTCTACCGGGACGTGGTGGACCTCGCCCACCGGGCCCCCGGCTGGCTGGACGGCGTGATCGCGGTGTGGTCGGCGTACGGGCTGGCCGTGTTCGCGCTGCTCATGCTCGCCGGCTGGTGGCGGGCCCGCCGCGAGGGCACCACGGCGGCCCTGACCGCGCTGGCCGTCCCCGCGGTGGTGGTGCTGGCCTACGCGGTGACCAGCGTGGTGAAACCGCTGGTGGCCGAGGACCGGCCGTGCCGGCATCTGGCCTTCCGCACGCTGGAGGCGTGTCCCGCGCGGGGCGACTGGTCGTTCCCGAGCAACCACGCCACGATCGCCTTCGCAGCGGCGGTGGCCCTGTTCTTCGTCTCACGGCGCCTCGGCGTCGTGGCGGCCGTGTGCGCGGGCGCCATGGGGGCGTCCCGCGTGTGGGTCGGGGTGCACTATCCGCACGACGTCGCCGTGGGGGCGGCGGTCGGCGCGGCGGTGGCCTTCCTCGCCATGACCGCCCTGAAGCGACTGCCGGAGGATCTGCCGAGACGGCTGTCGGGAACGCGGCTGCGGCCCTTGCTGGTGTCATGAACCGCGGCCGGTTCACCGAGTCGGCGGGCACCGTCGCCCTGGCCTCCTGGCTGGCGTTCGCGGTGCTGACCGCCGTACTGATCAGCGACCAGGCCGGCCCGCTCCACCTGGACCGGGGCCTGCTGTCCTGGTCGGTTGCGCACCGCCCGCCGGCCGCGGTGGCGCTCGCCCGCGGGCTGACCGCGACGGGCACGGGTGCCGTGCCCTACGTCCTGGCGGCCCTGGCCGGGCTGATCGCGGGGCGCACCGCGCGGCAGCGGCTGACGGCCGCGCTGCTCGGCGTGGCCTGCCTCGTCGCGGGCCAGGCGGTGCGCTACGGCGTCATGGACCTGGTCGCCCGCGCCCGGCCGCCGCGCCACGACTGGCAGACCCAGGCCTCCGGCTGGTCGTTCCCCTCCGGCCACACCACCACGAGCGCGCTGACGGCCGGGCTGCTGATCCTGGCCCTCTCCCTGCGCGCCCCGCGGGGCCGGACCGTGCTGTGCGCGCTGGTCGCCCTCTGGGCGGCGGGGGTCGGCCTGACCCGCGTCTACCTCGGCGTCCACTGGTTCACCGATGTCGTCGGCGGCTGGCTGTTCGCGGTCGGCTGGCTCGCCCTGTTCGCCGGCGCGGCGGCCCGCCGGCTGCCCGCGCGCCACCTGCCCGCTCCTCCCGGGCCGGACACACCCCACCCGAGCGATCCGGCCGACGGGCCGGTGGAGAGTGATGCGCCAGAGGATCCTCATCGTCGAGGACGATCACGCCCTGCGTGACGTACTGCGCCGAGGTCTGCACGACGAGGACTTCGACACGGTCACGGCAGCCGACGGCGCGACCGCCCTGCGGCTGGCGACACCGGACGTGTCCGCCGTCGTGCTGGACGTCGGCCTGCCCGACGCCGACGGCCGCGACGTCTGCCAGGCGATGCGCGCGGGCGGCTTCCTCGCCCCGGTCGTCTTCCTGACCGCGCGGCACGGGCTGAGCGACCGGCTCTCCGGCTTCTCGGCCGGCGGCGACGACTACCTGCCCAAGCCCTTCCACCTCGCCGAGTTGGCCGCCCGGCTGCGCGCCGCCCTGCGCCGGGCCGCCCCGCCGCCCTCGGCCGTCACACCGGGCGGCCTGGTGCTGGACGCCGTCCGGCACAGCGCCACCGTGAACGGCGGCCGCCTCGACCTCACCCCGACCGAGTTCCGGCTGCTGGCGGCGCTCGCCGCGGCGGGCGGGGAACTGGTACGGCGCCGTGACCTGCTGCGCGCGGCCTGGCCGGAGGGCGCCCAGGTCAGCGACAACACACTGGACCAGTATCTGACCCGGCTGCGCCGCAAGCTGCGCGCGGCGGGCAGCGAGCTGAGCATCGCCACGGCCCGCGGAATCGGCCACCGCCTGACATGACGACCAACTGGCATGAAGACTCCCCGGCATGAGGACTCCCTGAGATGAGGGCCCCGGCACCCGCCCGCCCACTCCGCCTTCTCCTCGCCCGGCTCGCCCCGCGCACCCTGCGCGGGCGGCTGTCGCTGGTCGCGCTGACCACGGCAGCGCTGCTGATGGTGATCCTCACCGTGGTGTTCAACACCGTGGTCCGCCATCGCCTCGACCAGGAGGCGGACGACACGCTGCGCACCCGCGCGGCGGCCGTGGCCACGACCGTCGACACCCGGCACGGCCGGGTGCGGGTGCTGGAGACCTCGGGCGACCGCCTGCTGGACACCAACACGTGGATATACGCCGGCGGCCGGCTGCTGGAGCGGCCCCCGTCCGGACCGGGTGAACTGACCGGTGCCGCCGACGGCCTGGCCGCCCGGGGCCGGCGCGCGTGCCGCACGGTGCACGGCCCCGACACGATACGGCTGTGCGCGGAGCCGGTACCCGGCGGCGCGACGCGGGCCACCGTGGTCGCGGCACTGGACCTCGCCCCGTACCGCAGCTCCGCCCGGACCCTGCTGCTCGGCTCCTTCGCGCTGGACGCGGTGATGCTCGCCTGCACCTACGCCCTGACCCGGCTGGCGGTGGGACGGGCACTGCGGCCGGTGCGGGCCATGACGGACCAGGCGACGCAGTGGAGTGCCGTGGGCTCCGCGCAGCGGTTCGCGGGCCGCGGCGGGCCGGCCGAACTGGCCGCGCTGGGCGCCTCGTTGGACTCCCTGCTGGACCGCATCCGGGCAGTGCTGCGGCACGAGCGGCAACTGACCGGCGAGCTGTCCCACGAACTGCGCACCCCGCTCAGCCGGATCGTCGCCGAGCTGGACTGGTGGCACGCCCGCCCGCGCTCCGACGCCGACACGAAGGCCTCGCTAGGCGTCGTCGCCGAGGCCGCGCAGTCGATGCGCACCATCTGCGACACCCTGCTGGCCGAGGCCCGCGAGGGGATGACGACAGCTCCCGGCACGGCCGACGTGCCGACGGTACTGCGCCGGCTGGCCAGCCGGCCGGACGCCTCCCCGTCCGTGCGGGTGACCGTCCCTGAGCCGCTCACCGCCGGGGTACAGCCGGCGCTCCTCGAACGGATCGTCAGTCCACTGCTGGCCAACGCGGTGCGGTACGCCCGTACGACGGTCACGCTCGCCGCGTCACGCTCGGACGACGGTATCCGGATCGAGGTCACGGACGACGGCACCGGTGTGCCCGCCGCCTTCACGGACCTGCTCTTCCAGCCCGGCAAGCGGGCCGACCCCGCCGACGGACACGGCGGCGCGGGCCTCGGGCTGCCGCTCGCCCGGCGTCTGGCCAGGTCAGCAGGAGGCGAGGTGTCCTACGACCCGGGGCACGGGCCGGGGGCGCGGTTCGTGGTGATCCTTCCGACGGGCTGACCGGGCCCGGCTCGGCCGGATGGCTCGTTGCTCGGTGACGTCCTTGCGGATCGTCGTCGGGGGGATCGACAAGGTGCGTTCGGCACAGTGTCAGGGCTCGGAGACGATCACCGTCAAAGTCCTACCGGGGTCCGTCCATTGCCCTTGAATTACTGGTCCTTCCTGCTCTTTTGGCGATGCCGGCGAGTGGCTTCTCCAGGGGCAGGAGGCTGGCTGTGGTCCAGGCACAGGCGGAGGTGCTGCCGTGGAAGCGCTTGTAGACGTCGCCGAGGACGATGGCGAACAGGACCGAGCCGAGCTTGTCTCGCGAAATGCTTTCCCGAGAGCTGCAGCGCCGGGAAGCCGCAGGACGGGAGGGAACCTGCGCCGGGCACCTGGGTCACGGTGGCTCCGGTCCCGGACGGGGTGATCGCCGCTGTGGACGGCGATCTTCGCGTACGAGGGCGTGTTCGGGTTCCGGTCCAGGCTGACGTCGCTCAGGGTCGGCCCGAGCAGCCAGTCGGCTCTGTAGCCGTTGAGCGCGCAGCTGCGCGGTCGCCTGGACCTGGCGGCCGGCCATCTCCACCTTCACTTCCGCACGCCCGATCATGCACTCCCCGTCCCTGCCCTCCCGCAGCGCGGCGATCCCGAAGTCCTGCAGCGCCACGTCGATGACGGGAGTGCCGTCGTTGGGGTCCTGGAGAAGCTTCCTGCCGGCGAAGGGCGTCTTCGATGTCTTCGCCGTCCACTTCTGGCCCTGCTGCTGGTTGTTGATGTCGAAATGAACCTTCTCGAACGCCAGTGCCATTACGTCCGCCTCCTTGCGGAACTGGCAATCCGGCCGACTCCCTCACAGAAGCCCTGTCGCCGGATTCGGCGAGAGCGGGCCACATCTTCCTGGCAGGCCCGTCAAAGCCGGAGAGTTCGAACTTTCCGTAGTCGGCCGGTTTCCTGCCAGTCGAGAATCCGACCGCCGGAGGACGGGAACCGCGGCGGCAAGAGTCCGGTCCACTGACCAAAAGCCCGCCCTCTCCCACCGGTGCCACGCCAGGGAAACTTGGCCGGCAACGTCGACGAGTCTTCCTCAGGCTTGGCCAATTCCCAATTGTGTCAACTTTTCACCGTCGTGATCCAGTCGCTGAACCTGTTCCATCGCGTCCCGGGAGGGCGAAACCGGGCACGTCGGGCTCAGTCCTCGTCCTGGGCGTGGCGGTAGAGCTTGGCGATGTCGTCGTCGAAGTACGCGGCGTAGGAGACATCGTCCTGGTCGCCGCCGCCTTCATGGCCGCCCAGGACGCCGATGACCGTGCCGGTGTGGCTCTTGGGGTCGTAGTCGGCGAGCCAGGGGCTTCCGCTGGTCCCGTCCTCGAGGTTGGCGCACTGGATGCGCAACTGGGTGTCGCTGAACTTCGTGGTGCGGTTCTGGCACGAGACCGGGGTGTCACGGCTGCTGGGATAGCCGGTGATCTTGACCTTGTTGTCGAAGCCGCGGTCCATGCCGAGGGTGTTGCCGCCCAGGACGTCCTGGATTTCCTTGCCGTCCTTCTGGTCCAGGACGAGGAAGGCGACGTCGAGGTCCTCGTCCTGCGACGCGGCCCAGCGGTCGTCGACGACCGCCTTCCTGACCTTCCACAGGCCGGCGGGTTCGTCGCCCTTGCGGTAGCCGGGGGCGAAGACCAGGTCGTTCACCGGCTGTCCGGATTCGGCGTCGAAGGCGCAGTGGGCCGCGGTGATCAACATGTTCCGGCCCGGACTGCGCACCACGCTCGCCGTGCAGAAGTGGGCGCCCTGGTCGTCCTTCTGGAAGATCGCGCCGATCCGGGCGTTCTCCTCGGTCCTGCGGGGGGTGTACGCGCTGCCGTCCCTGGCCGGGGCCGACGCGAAGAGGTCCTGGTCCTGCCCCTGCGCGGGCCGGCCCGGCTCGCCGGACTTGCCGAAACCGCTGCGCCCGCTGCTCTTGGCCGTATGGATTTCCTCCGCGGCGTCGCCCACCACTGCGGCCGCCCCGACGATGACCAGCGTCAGGGGCAGTATGGAATTCCTGATCAGCGAGCGCACAAGGTCATTATCGACGCGGGCCCGTGATGTGGGAGGTGCATCACCGGGAGGCTCCCGTCACAATCCACCGTCCGGATCGCCCATCGGCACCCTGGTCCAGCCTGCCACCCGCCACGTCGCGCTCCCGCACCTGCCCGGCGACCACGGCGCCGTAAGCGTCCGGGACGCCGTCCGTGTGCGGGATACGCCGGACACATCCGGCTCAAGGCGTCTCCCCGGTGACATCGGCTCGGCCGGTCGGCCGGTCAGGCGCGGTGGCGGGAACGCGATTCCCAAGTCCGTCTGCCGGATCGGAGTCCTCAGGCACCGGCCAGGAGCTCGGGATGCCCGTAACGCAGATGTCGTCGGTGCCGTCCGCGTCCCAGGCAACGTCCACAACCGTCCGGGGTGGAAGGGCGAGCTTCATGCCCCAGCCGCGAGCCTGCTGGGCGCGTTCCAGGTCGAAGAGCCTGGTGCCCGGTACGTTGCCCGCCTTCACCCGGCCGTGGACGGCCGGGGCGATGCACGCCACGGGGTCCGGGCCACGCTCGGCGAGCTCGTCGCCGCTTGTCGGCTCGGGCAGGAAGGTGACGGCTTCCCGTCACCTTCCTGCACTCACCCCACAGGCGGTGCAGGCATTGTTCGTTGTCCTGAAGTGACCACCGCCGCGGTCACGCCGGCACCAACGGCGGTTCACTCGCTCGCCGCGGCAGCCTCACAAGACCTGCATTGGCATGCCCTTGACCAGCGCAGGAGAGCGGCCGCATGGTGAACCAACCGGCCCGCAGCTGAACTGACATGTCGTTTGTCAATGCTGCTTTTCGTCATGCCCGGATCCGTCTGAACAGCCTGAAACCACACGGAGGTTTGATGCACCGAAGCGAGATACCCTCCGGATCCCTGGTGATCCACCACCACCGACCGAGACGCCGAGTGCGGCGGACGGCAGGTGCCCTCACCGCGGTACTCTCACTCGCCGCCACCACCCTCACCATCGGCCTGGCCACCGGGGCCCAGGCCGCCGCTCTCTCGCCCGCCCCGCGCACGTCCGCCTCCACGGGTACGACGGACTTCGGCTGCGACCATCCTTCGAAGGTCGGACAGGCCCGCTGTTTCGGGGTCATGAAAGCCCACCGCACCGCCTCGGGCCGCATGTCACCGTTCACCACCGGGTCCCCGACCACGGCGGGGTACATGCCGTCCGATCTGCGTTCCGCCTACAACCTGGGCGGTACCTCGGGATCCGGCCGCACGGTGGCCATCGTCGACGCCATGGACGATCCGCACGCCGAGTCCGACCTGGCCGCCTACCGCAGCGCCTACGGCCTGCCGTCGTGCACCACCGCCAACGGCTGCTTCCGCAAGGTGAACCAGAGCGGACAGGCGGCTCCGCTGCCCTCCGGTGACTACGGATGGGCCGAGGAGATCAGCCTCGACCTCGACATGGTCTCGGCGACATGCCCCGGCTGCCACATCCTCCTGGTCGAGGCGAAGTCGCCGAACGTCCCGGATCTGATGACGGCAGAGGACACCGCCGCCGCCACATCGGGCGTCGTCTCCGTCTCCAACAGCTGGGGCGGGTCCGAGGACAACACCGTCACCTCCGTCGACTCGCACTTCGACCACCCCGGCGTCGCGATCACGGCGAGCTCGGGTGACTCCGGTTACGGCGTCTCCTGGCCGGCGTCCTCCCCGTACGTCACCGCCGTGGGCGGCACCTCACTGAGCAAGGCGTCCAACTCGCGCGGCTGGACCGAGACCGCCTGGAGCGGCGCGGGCTCGGGCTGCTCGGCGTACGAGGCCAAGCCGTCCTGGCAGCACGACTCGGGATGTGCCAGGCGTTCTGTCGCCGATGTGTCCGCGGTCGCCGACCCCAGGACCGGGGTGGCGGTCTACGACACGTACAGCAGCTGCGGCGGCGCGTTGTTGTGCGAGACCGAGCTGCAGCTCGGTCTCGCACAGGGTGCCGACGGATGGGTCGAGGTCGGCGGCACCAGCGTGGCGTCGCCGATCATCGCGAGCGTCTACGCACTGGCCGGAAACACCTCTCAGGTAGTCAACGGCTCGTACCCGTACAGCCACACGTCGGCGCTCAACGACGTCACCTCGGGCAACAACGGCTCCTGCGGCGGCAGTTACCTGTGCACCGCGAGGCCGGGATACGACGGGCCTACCGGCCTCGGCACGCCCAACGGCACCGGCGCCTTCTGACGGCGATTCCTGGCCGACAAGGGCTGGGCCGCGTCGCACTGGTGCGGCGCGAGCCCAGCCCTTGCCTTGTACGGGATGATCGGCTCGGCGGACACGAGGCACATCGCCTCTTCCGACGACCACCCGACCGGAGCCGTCGCGCCGGCGATCACCGACGCGACGGTCGAGCGCGGCCTGGCCGGCCGAGGTCGGCATCACGGTGCCGGGGTGGGACAGTGACCGGGGTCAGTAGGCGGAGTTGACGTGGTCGATGGAGCCGTAGCGGTGGGCGGCGTAGTTGGCGGCCGCGGTGATGTTGGCGACCGGGTCCGTGA
>NZ_JBVHMR010000021.1:0-101644 GCF_055558375.1 Streptomyces sp. NPDC025793
CGGTTACATTCCGAACCCGGAAGCTAAGCCTCACAGCGCCGATGGTACTGCAGGGGGGACCCTGTGGGAGAGTAGGACGCCGCCGAACAATTCTTCCAAAAAGGTCGGATCCTGAACTTCGGTTCGGGGTCCGGCCTTTTTACCGTTCACTTAACGTGTCGTTCATGTTGCGCGCCGAACATCCAGCACATGGGAACTGCTGCAATGCTCAGGGCCGCGGGTGTCGGAGTCGGTGACGAGGTCGTCGTACCGGCCTTCGGGAACGTCGAAGTCGCCGAGGCCGTGACCCTGGCCGGCGCGCTCCCGGTGTTCGCCGACATAGACCCGTTGACGTACTGCATCGATCCCGGTGCCGTCGAGGCGGCCGTAACTTCGCGTACTGCGGCGGTCGTTGCCGTGCATCGCTTCGGACGGCGGGCCGACATCGGGCGGTTGCACGCGCTGGGGCAGCGGCAGGGCCTGCTCATGCTGGAGCAGGGCGAGTCCGAGGCACCGCACGACGAGATAGCGCAGCGTCGGCAGCGGGCCGCCTACCTGGATGCCAAGCTCAAGGGCGTACGGACGCCGGACGGGGGCGACGGGCACACGTATCAGCAGTACGTGGTGCGGGTGCCGGGGAACGGCCGGCCGGACCGGGACGCCTTCGCACGGGCCCTGCGGGCCAAGGGAGTTGAGTGCCGGGTGCCCGTGAAGACGCCGGTGCACCGGCTGCCGGAGTTCCGGCGGTGCGTGTCGCTGCCCGAGACCGAGCTCGCGGCCGACGAGACGCTCGCGCTGCCCGTCGACGCCACGCTCACCAAGCGGGAGATGCAGCGCATCGTTTCGGCGTGCAACGCGCTCGGAGGTCTGCTCCAGCCCGCCTTCTGAACGGCTCCCGAACGAATTTGGGAACCCGGGCCGGTTCGGGGTACAGTTTCTTCGTCGCCGCGAGGGAAACCTCGAAAAGGACAGGCCCCTATAGCTCAGTCGGCAGAGCGTCTCCATGGTAAGGAGAAGGTCAACGGTTCGATTCCGTTTGGGGGCTCCAGCAGAAAAGGGCTCCACCCTCTCGGGTGGGGCCCTTTTTCATGTCCTCAAGGCCTTGAGACCTCAAGGCCTCATGCCTCCTGGTGAATTCCCGGGACCCGCATCGCCAGAATCGCCATGTCGTCCGACGGAGCGTCGGACGCGAAGCGTTCCACGGCGCGCATGATGCGGGCCGCGACCGCTCCGGCCGTCAGGCCCGTGCACGTGGTGAGGACGTCGGCGAGGCCGTCGTCGCCCAGCATGCGCGTGCCCTCGCGGCGTTCGGTGACGCCGTCCGTGACGCAGAGCAGAACGTCGCCCGGATCGAGGGTGACGGTCTCCTCGTACAGCTCCAGGTCCTCGATGACGCCGAGCAGCGGCTGGGGTTCGGCTGCCGCGACCACCGTGCCGTCCTGGCGCAGGCGCAGCGGGAGCGGGTGGCCGGCGCAGACCACCTTCAGCTCCGCGCTGCCGTCCTCCTGAAGGCGCATCTCGCCGTAGAGGAGGGTCAGGAAGCGGCTGCGGTCGCCCTCGTCGAGGATGGCCGAGTTCAGGCGCTCCAGGACCGCGGGGCCGGAGAGGCCTTCGCGCGCGAGCAGGCGCAGGGCGTGCCGGGCGAGGCCGGTGACCGCCGCGGCGTTGGGGCCCGTACCGCAGACGTCGCCGATGGCGAAGCCGTAGGCGCCGTTGCCGATCGGGAAGAGGTCGTAGAAGTCACCGCCGACCTCGTTGCCCTCGCCGGCCGCGCGGTAGATGACCTCCACCTCGACGCCGTCGATATGCGGGGTGCCGGGCGGCAGGAGGCTGCGCTGGAGGGCCTGGCTGATGGCCGTGCGCTCCGAGTACAGGCGGGCGTTGTCGAGGGCGAGTGCGGCCCGGCGGGACAGGTCCTCGGCCAGTTCCAGGATTTCCTGGCGGAAGTGTTCGTCGGTGGGCTTGCCGAGGACGAGCATGCCGATGACGCGGTTGCGGGCGACGAGCGGCAGGACGACCGTCTCGCCGCCGACCGCGGAGGCGGTGGCCAGGGTCGGGCCGATGCTGGAGGAGATCCGGTGGGTGGGGCTGCCGGACAGGCCGAGGGTGCGCATGGAGGTGCGCAGGGCCGCTTGGTGGGCCACCTCGGCGGGGACCGTCCACACGCGGGCGCCGGGGGTCGGCACCGGGTCGGGCGGGGCGATCTTCGAGAGCAATGACTTGATGCCGTCGATGAGTTCCTCGTCCTCGTGCAGGACGTAGGACAGATAGGGGTCCGAGGCCTGGTCGGCGATCGTGTAGACGGCGCACCAGGTGGCCAGGGTCGGGACCGTCATCTGGGCCATGAGGGCCAGCGTCTGGTCGCGGTCGAGCGTGCCGGCCAGCAGGTCGGAGGCTTCGACGAGGAAGCTGAGGGAGCCGCGGCGCAGGCGTTCCAGTTCGCCGAGGCGAGCCGACTCGACGGCCAGGGCGATGCGGTCGGCGGCGAACTGGAGGCGCAGCGCCTCCTCGTTGGAGTATCTGCCGGCTCCCTCGGCGGCGACGCCGAGGGAGCCGGTGAGGCGGCCCTCGACCTTGAGCGGGACCGTGACGACCGAGCGCATGCCGGTGCCGGACAGGAGGGGTACGGCGCCGGGTACGGCCGTCAGGTCGTCGTGGACGGCGGGCATGCGCGCGGAGCCGTAGCGTCCGGGGCCGGCCTCGACGGGCACGCGCGCGAAGCGCTGGCGGGCGGAGGGCAGGCCGGTCGAGGCGCGGACCTCCAGCTCGGTCTCGTCGTCGGTGGCCAGCAGCAGGAAGGCGGAGTCGCCGTCGAGCATGTCACGCGCGCGTTCCACCGTGCGCTGGAGCAGACCGTCGAGGTCGTCCGGGGCGGGGGAGCCGATGAACACCTCGAAGGGGTCGGCGTTCGGGCCGTCGGAGGGCTGATTCTGGTCGCTTGCCGGGACGCGCAGCGGCGTCTGGAGGACGGCGCGCTCGTGGTCCCGTACCAGGAGGCACACGGTGGAGGGCTCGCCGCCGGTGTCGCGGACCCGGAGGTGTGAGGCGTAGACCGGGGTCACGCGGCCGTCGGCGCCGCGGATGCCGTAACTGCCCTCCCAGCGGGAGAGCTGGAGGGCCTCGGCGACGCCTGTGCTGGTGCCCGGGGTGTGCGGCCAGGCAGCGAGTTCGGTGAGAGGCCTGCCGATGACCTCGGACGCGGGGTAGCCGAAGAGTTCCTCGGCGTCCTCGTTCCAGGCGGTGAGGGAGCCTTTTCGGTCGACCTGGAGGACGGCGACCCGGACCCGGCCGTCGGCCAGCGGCAGCAGCTCGGCGGGCAGGGACGGCCCGGCGGAGCGGGTGCCGACCGGGCGCTGGGGGAGATTGAGCTGGAACCAGACGTTCTTGTGGGTGGGGGTGTAGTCCACGCCCCAGCGGGCGGCGAGGGCCGCGCACAGCTGGAGGCCGCGGCCGCCCTCGCGGTCGGGGCTGCCCATCGTGGCGGCGGCGCTCTGGAGGGGGACCTCGCGCTCGGGGTAGTGGTCGGAGACCTCGATGCGCGCGCCGTCGTCGGTGCGCAGGCACAGGACGTCCGCGTGTGTGCCCGCGTGGACGACCGCGTTGGTCACCAGTTCGCTGGTGAGGACGACGGCGTCGTCGACGATGTCGGCGAAGCCCCAGCCCTGGAGCGTGTCGCGGACGAAGGACCGGGCGGTCGCGACGGACCGCCCGACGGGCTCGAACGTGGCGGCCGCGCGCGCGGTGATCACAGAACTCCTCGGCCGGTTGTCGACGTGCAGGGCAGCATGGCCGGCCGGCTCGCTTCGCTGCTGGGGCAGCAGCTCGCCCGTCGGCTGTGGCTCCGGGGGCTGTCCCCCGGGGATGACTCCGGTGGTCATGGTCTGCGGCCGCCCCTCCGATGCCCCTCGTGCTCGTGCCACCGCCCAGGCCGGTCGGACCGGTGCGGCTGGACAGCCGGATGCAAGGTTACTTACCTTCGCCGTCCGTGCGGATGCCGGTCGCCGGTGATTACCCCCCACGGTGTGCGGGCGATGTGCGAAGCTGCCGAACTGTTATGGCCTGGTTCGGCCTGGGTGAAACACTGGGCAAGCTTCTGATGAAGGTCGGGTCGGGTTGCGTGTGTTCCGTGTACGGCGGGCAGCAGCCTCTGGTGCGGCCGGATCTCATCTGGCAGAAATACGCAGCAGTAATGGATACGCGGAAGTATCCGGTATGCCGATGACCGGCGACCGGTGCCGAAGCGGCAGAGCACGGCAGTAGCGGTCTACCCCTCCGGGAGGGACACAGTGGAGTCTGGCGCGGCGACGCGTGGCACGAAGACGCGCGCGAAAGGCGGACCGTCCCTGGGCAGGAGCGGCGGCACCACCGCCGTGGACACGGCTGCCCTGAACCGGCTGCTGGCGGCTCTCGTATCGATGCGTGACGGAAACTTCCGCAAACGGCTCACCGTGTCCGGTGACGGCGTGATGTCGGAGATCGCCGCCGTCTTCAACGAGGTGGCCGACCGGAACATGCATCTGACCGGGGAGCTGTCCCGGGTACGGCGCATGGTGGGGCGTGAGGGAAAACTCACGGAGCGGCTGGAGACGGGGGCTTGCGAGGGCTCGTGGGTGACCGCCATCGACGCCTCCAACGCGCTGGTCGACGATCTCGTCTGGCCGGTGTCGGAGGTCAGCCGGGTGCTGACGGCGGTCGCCGAGGGTGATCTGTCGCCGCGGATGGAGCTGCGCACGCAGGCGCCGGACGACGGTGCCGGGCATCCGCTGCGCGGCGAGTTCCTGAAGGTCGGGCGTACCGTCAACAACCTGGTGGACCAGCTGTCGACGTTCACCGACGAGGTCACGCGCGTGGCCAGCGAGGTCGGCACCGAGGGCAAGCTCGGCGGGCAGGCCCGGGTGCGCGGGATGTCGGGTTCGTGGAAGGACCTGACGGAGTCCGTCAACACGATGGCCGACCGGCTGACGGCGCAGGTGCGGGACATCGCGCTGGTGACCACGGCGGTCGCCAAGGGTGATCTGTCACGCAAGGTGACCGTCCACGTGGCCGGCGAGATGCTGGAGCTGAAGAACACCGTCAACACGATGGTGGACCAGCTGTCGGCCTTCTCCTCCGAGGTCACGCGCGTGGCCCGTGAGGTGGGCACCGAGGGCATCCTGGGCGGCCGGGCGCAGGTGCCCGAGGTGGCCGGTGTGTGGAAGGAGCTGACCGACTCCGTCAACACGATGGCGGGCAACCTGACCGCGCAGGTGCGGGGGATCTCGCAGGTCACGACCGCCGTCGCGAACGGTGATCTGTCGCAGAAGGTGACGGTTCCGGCGCGCGGTGAGGTCGCGCAGCTGGCCGAGACGATCAACCAGATGACCGAGACGCTGCGCATCTTCGCGGACGAGGTCACGCGCGTGGCGAACGAGGTCGGCGCGGAGGGGCGGCTCGGCGGTCAGGCGAACGTGCCGGGCGCGGCCGGGACCTGGAAGGACCTGACGGACTCGGTCAACACGGTCTTCCGGAACCTGACGACTCAGGTGCGGGACATCGCCGCCGTGACGACCGCCGTGGCCAGTGGTGATCTGTCGCAGAAGGTCACGGTGGACGTGGCCGGCGAGATGCTGGAGCTGAAGAACACCGTCAACGGGATGGTGGACCAGCTGTCGGCGTTCGGTGCCGAAGTGACCCGTGTCGCGCGGGAGATCGGTGTCGAGGGTGAACTGGGCGGTCAGGCACAGGTTCCCGGTGCCGCCGGTGCATGGAAAGACTTGACGGACTCCGTCAACACTGCATTCCGCAACCTCACCGGCCAGGTGCGCAACATCGCCCAGGTGACCACGGCGGTGGCGAACGGCGACCTCTCGCAGAAGGTCACCGTCGACGTCTCCGGCGAGATGCTCCAGTTGAAGAACACCGTGAACACGATGGTGGACCAGCTGTCGAGCTTCGCCGACCAGGTCACGCGGATGGCCAGGGACGTGGGCACGGAGGGCCGGCTGGGCGGTCAGGCCCGGGTGGACGGCGTGTCGGGCACGTGGAAGGAGTTGACGGACTCCGTCAACTTCATGGCCGGCAACCTGACCTCGCAGGTACGGCAGATCGCCCAGGTGACGACGGCGGTGGCGCGGGGTGACCTGTCGCAGAAGATCGACGTCGACGCGCGCGGTGAGATCCTTGAGCTGAAGAACACGATCAACACGATGGTTGATCAGCTGTCCGCCTTCGCCGACCAGGTCACCCGGGTGGCCCGGGACGTGGGGACCGAGGGGCGCCTCGGCGGCCAGGCGCAGGTGCCCGGTGTGGCCGGCGTGTGGCGGGACCTGACGGACTCCGTGAACGGCATGGCCGGCAACCTGACGGCCCAGGTGCGCAACATCGCGCAGGTCGCCACGGCGGTGGCCCGCGGTGACCTCTCCCAGAAGATCACCGTGGACGCGCGCGGAGAGATCCTGGAGCTGAAGAACACCCTGAACACGATGGTCGACCAGCTGTCGTCGTTCGCGGAGGAGGTCACCCGGGTGGCCCGTGAGGTGGGCACGGAGGGCATCCTCGGCGGTCAGGCCGAGGTGCAGGGCGTCTCCGGCACCTGGAAGGACCTCACGCAGTCCGTGAACTTCATGGCGAACAACCTGACGATCCAGGTGCGCAACATCGCCGAGGTCACGACGGGGGTGGCCAAGGGCGACCTGTCCAAGAAGATCACTGTTGACGCCAAGGGTGAGATTCTTGAGCTGGTCACGACGGTCAACACCATGGTTGATCAACTGTCCAGCTTCGCCGAGCAGGTGACCCGAGTGGCCCGTGAGGTGGGCACCGAGGGCATCCTGGGCGGCCAGGCGCACGTGCCGGGCGTCACCGGCATCTGGAAGGACCTGAGCAACAACGTCAACCTGATGGCCAACAACCTGACCATGCAGGTGCGCAACATCTCGCAGGTTTCCGCGGCCGTCGCCAACGGCGACCTGACGCGGCAGGTGACGATCGAGGCGCGCGGTGAGGTGGCGCAGCTCGCCGACACCATCAACACCATGGTGAAGACCCTGAGTTCGTTCGCCGACCAGGTCACCAAGGTGGCCCGCGAGGTGGGTACGGACGGCATCCTGGGCGGCCAGGCCCACGTCCCGGGTGTGGCCGGCACCTGGAAGGACCTCACCGAGTCCGTGAACCAGATGGCGTCCAACCTGACCGGTCAGGTGCGCAACATCGCCATGGTCACCACGGCCATCGCCAAGGGTGACCTGACCAAGAAGATCGACATTGACGCCCGCGGCGAGATCCTTGAGCTGAAGACGACGATCAACACGATGGTTGATCAGCTCTCAAGCTTCGCCGAGGAGGTCACGCGCGTGGCGCGTGAGGTGGGCACCGAGGGGCAGCTGGGCGGCCAGGCACGCGTGCGTGACGTCGACGGCACCTGGCGGGACCTGACCGAGTCGGTGAACGAGATGGCTGGGAACCTGACCCGGCAGGTGCGGGCCATCGCGCGCGTGGCGACCGCGGTGACCCGCGGCGACCTGAACCTGAAGATCGACGTGGACGCGTCCGGCGAGATCCAGGAACTCCAGGACTACATCAACAAGATGATCGCCAACCTGCGCGACACCACGATCGCCAACAAGGAGCAGGACTGGCTCAAGGGCAACCTGGCCCGGATCTCCGCCCTCATGCAGGGCCGCCGCGACCTGGAGGACGTGGCGTCGCTGATCATGAGCGAGCTGACGCCGGTGGTGTCCGCGCAGCACGGGGCGTTCTTCCTGGCCATGCCGATGGTCGAGGGCAAGGCCGTGGGCAACGGCGAGGACAACTACGAGCTGCGGATGCTGGGTTCGTACGGCTACTCGATGGGCTCGATGCCGACGTCGTTCCGGCCCGGCGAGGCGCTGGTCGGCACGGCCGCCGAGGAGAAGCGCACGATCCTGGTGTCGGACGCGCCGAGCGGCTATCTGAAGATCTCCTCCGGGCTCGGCGAGGCCCCGCCCGCGCAGGTGATCGTGTTGCCGGTGCTGTTCGAGGGCAAGGTGCTCGGCATCATCGAGCTGGCCTCCTTCACGCCGTTCACGCAGATCCAGAAGGACTTCCTCAACCAGATCGCCGAGATGATCGCGACGAGCGTCAACACCATCTCGGTCAACACCAAGACCGAGCTGCTGCTGAAGCAGTCGCAGGAGCTGACCGAGCAACTGCGCGAGCGGTCGGCCGAGTTGGAGAACCGGCAGAAGGCGCTGCAGGCCTCCAACGCCGAACTGGAGGAGAAGGCAGAGCTGCTGGCCCGGCAGAACCGCGACATCGAGGTGAAGAACACCGAGATCGAGGAGGCCCGCCAGGTTCTGGAGGAGCGCGCCGAGCAGCTCGCGGTGTCGATGCGTTACAAGAGCGAGTTCCTCGCCAACATGTCGCACGAGCTGCGCACCCCGCTGAACTCGCTGCTGATCCTGGCCAAGCTGCTCGCCGACAACGCCGAGGGCAACCTCTCGCCGAAGCAGGTCGAGTTCGCCGAGACCATCCACGGCGCCGGTTCGGACCTGCTCCAGCTCATCAACGACATCCTCGACCTGTCGAAGGTCGAGGCGGGCAAGATGGACGTGTCGCCGACGCGTATCGCGCTCGTGCAGCTCGTGGACTACGTGGAGGCCACCTTCCGCCCGCTGACCGCGGAGAAGGGCCTGGACCTGTCCGTACGGGTCTCCCCGGAGCTGCCCGCGACCCTGCACACCGACGAGCAGCGGCTGCTTCAGGTGCTGCGCAACCTGCTGTCGAACGCGGTGAAGTTCACCGACTCGGGTTCGGTGGAGCTGGTGATCCGGCCGGCCGGCGCGGACGTGCCGGTGGGCATCCGGGAGCAGTTGCTGGAGGCCGGTGCGCTGACCGATCCGGAGGCGCCGCTGATCGCGTTCTCGGTGACGGACACGGGAATCGGCATCGCGGCCAGCAAGATGCGGGTGATCTTCGAGGCGTTCAAGCAGGCGGACGGCACGACCAGCCGCAAGTACGGCGGCACCGGCCTGGGCCTGTCGATCTCGCGGGAGATCGCGCAGCTGCTCGGCGGTGAGATCCACGCGCAGAGCGAGCCGGGTCGCGGCTCGACGTTCACCCTGTATCTGCCGCTGCACCCGAGCGAACTGCCGCCTCAGGGCTACCAGCAGTCCGTGCCCCCGCTGGGGGCGGGCGAGCTGCTGGCCTCGGAGGCGGAGCCGTCCTCGGAGCTGTCCGCGGTGGAGATCGAGACGCCGGCCGAGGTGAAGTCGTACCGCGAGACGCAGAACGGCCCCGCGGCGCTCTTCCGGCGCCGGCGGCGCGCCCTGCCGCAGGGTGAGCTGAGGGCGGAGCGCTGGTCGGCCCTCGAACACGAGGGCACGGCGCACCCCGCGCACGTGGTGCAGTTCGGCGGTGAGAAGGTGCTGATCGTCGACGACGACATCCGCAACGTGTTCGCGCTGACCAGCGTGCTGGAGCAGCACGGTCTCTCGGTGCTGTACGCCGAGAACGGCCGCGAGGGCATCGAGGTGCTGGAGCAGCACGACGACGTGGCGGTCGTACTGATGGACATCATGATGCCGGAGATGGACGGGTATGCGACGACCACGGCGATCCGCAGGATGCCGCAGTTCGCCGGCCTGCCGATCATCGCGCTGACGGCGAAGGCCATGAAGGGCGACCGGGAGAAGGCGATCGAGTCGGGTGCCTCGGACTACGTGACCAAGCCGGTCGACCCTGACCACCTGCTGGCCGTGATGCAGCAGTGGATGGGCGCGAGGTGACCCTCGGACGCGAGGTGACGCGAAAAGAGGTTCACCGGGATGTGAATACCCGGGGAACCTCTGGCGGGCGTCGGGAGTTGCCCCTGTGGGGCGGCTGCGAAGGTAGGGCCCGAGAGAGCTGTGCGCGTATGGGAATGCCGGATTCCGGGAACCATCCGGGCCTCCGAGGCGTTTCCGCTACGTGCACAGTGACATCGCGGTGACAGGGTGTGGCGACGGGCGGGGTGCGGCTACGATGACCGGCACAAGGACGGGCGGCGATAGGGAGTCGTCCCCTGGGGCGGCGCCCGGTGTACCGCCGGGGCGAGGAGGGCGGGCCATGGTGCAGAAGGCCAAGATCCTCCTGGTCGATGACCGGCCGGAGAATCTGCTGGCGCTGGAGGCGATCCTCTCGGCGCTCGATCAGACGCTGGTGCGGGCATCGTCCGGGGAGGAAGCGCTCAAGGCACTGCTCACGGACGATTTCGCGGTCATTCTGCTGGACGTCCAGATGCCTGGCATGGACGGTTTCGAGACGGCCGCACACATCAAGCGGCGGGAGCGGACGCGGGACATCCCCATCATCTTCCTCACGGCGATCAACCACGGCCCGCACCACACCTTCCGGGGCTACGCGGCAGGCGCGGTGGACTACATCTCCAAGCCGTTCGACCCGTGGGTGCTGCGCGCGAAGGTCTCGGTCTTCGTCGAGCTGTACATGAAGAACTGCCAGCTGCGTGAGCAGGCGGCGCTGCTGCGGCTCCAGTTGGAGGGCGGCGGCAAGGGCGCGGTCGGCGGCGGCAAGGAGTCGGCCGGGCTGCTCGCGGAGCTGTCGGCGCGGCTCGCGGCCGTCGAGGAGCAGGCCGAGGCGCTGTCCAAGCAGCTGGACGACGACTCGGCGGACGCGGCCGCGGTGGCCACGGCGGCCCATCTGGAGCGCAAACTCACCGGGTTGCGCCGCGCACTCGACGCCCTGGAACCGGGCGCCGGTGCCGGCGGTCCGTCGGTGTCGGCGCAGAACTGACGTGATCCCGGGCACCGGTTGCCCATGAGCACACGTCAGTTCCGAGTCCCCGCAAGGGCGACACGAACGGGTGAAGATGTGGGCACACGTGTCCCCTGTCGTCTCCCCCGGTAACCTCACACCCATGGCCTCACGTCCCTCCGCAGCCAAGAAGCAGACCGCCAAGAAGGCGGCGGCTCCCGCGAAGGCTCCGGCGAGGAAGGCCGCAGCGAAGAAGGCCCCGGCCAGGAAGGCGCCCGCCAAGAAGGCGCCGGCGAAGAAGGCCGCGCCGCCGAAGCCGGCACCCAGCCCCACCGGGGGCGTGTACCGGCTTGTGCGCGCCCTGTGGCTCGGCGTCGCGCACGCCGTCGGCGCCGTCTTCCGCGGCATAGGGCGGGGCGCGAAGAACCTCGACCCGGCGCACCGCAAGGACGGCATCGCGCTGCTGCTGTTCGGTATCGCGCTGATCGTCGCCGCCGGCACCTGGGCCCACCTGAAGGGCCCCGTCGGCGATCTCGTGGAGATCCTCGTCACCGGCGCCTTCGGCCGGCTCGACCTGCTGGTGCCGATACTGCTCGCGGTGATCGCCGTACGGTTCATCCGCCACCCGGAGCAGCCGGAGGCCAACGGGCGGATCGTGATCGGTCTGTCCGCGCTCGTCATCGGCGTGCTCGGGCAGGTCCACATCGCCTGCGGCTCGCCCGCGCGCGCCGACGGCATGCAGGCGATAAGGGACGCCGGCGGCCTCATCGGCTGGGCGGCGGCGACCCCGCTGACGTACACCATGACCGACGTGCTCGCCGTACCCCTGCTGGCGCTGCTGACGATCTTCGGTCTGCTGGTGGTGACCGCCACCCCCGTCAACGCCATCCCGCAGCGCCTTCGCACGCTCGGCGTACGCCTGGGCGTGCTGCACGACCACGAGGCCGAGGACTTCACCGAGGACGACGAGCGCTACGACGAGCAGTGGCGCGAGGCGCTGCCCGCGCGCCCGCGCAGCCGCTCTGCCGCCCCCCAGCCGTACGACCCCGACAGCGCCGAGGAAGAGGCCCTCTCGCGGCGTCGCGGGCGTCCCAGGCGTTCCGCGGTGCCCCAACCGGATCCGCAGCGCCAGATGGACGCTGTGGACGTCGCGGCGGCCGCCGCTGCCGCGCTCGACGGCGCGGTGCTGCACGGCATGCCGCCGTCCCCTCTGGTCGCCGACCTCACCCAGGGCGTCGGCACGGGCGGGCGCGAAGAGACCACCCCGGTGCCGACGCCCGAGCCCGAGCCCGCCCCGGCTCCCGCGCCCTCGCCGGTGCCGGCCGCGCGCCCCAAGCAGGAGAAGCTCACGGCCGGGACCGTTCCCGACCTGACCAAGAAGGCCCCCGAGGAGCCCCGCGATCTGCCCCCGCGCGCGGAGCAGCTCCAGCTCGCCGGGGACATCACGTACGCGCTGCCCTCCCTGGACCTCCTCACCCGCGGCGGCCCCGGCAAGGCGCGCAGCGAGGCCAACGACGCGGTCGTCGCCTCGCTCACCCAGGTCTTCTCCGAGTTCAAGGTCGACGCGGCCGTCACGGGCTTCACCCGCGGCCCGACGGTCACCCGCTACGAGGTGGCGCTCGGCCCCGCAGTGAAGGTCGAGCGGATCACCGCCCTGACCAAGAACATCGCGTACGCGGTCGCCAGCCCGGACGTGCGGATCATCAGCCCCATCCCGGGCAAGTCCGCGGTCGGCATCGAGATCCCGAACACCGACCGGGAGATGGTCAACCTCGGCGACGTGCTGCGGCTCGCGGAGTCCGCCGAGGACGACGACCCGATGCTGGTCGCCTTCGGCAAGGACGTCGAGGGCGGGTACGTGATGCACTCGCTGGCGAAGATGCCGCACATGCTGGTCGCGGGCGCCACCGGCTCCGGCAAGTCGTCCTGCATCAACTGCCTGATCACCTCGGTCATGATCCGGGCGACCCCGGAGGACGTCCGGATGATCCTGGTCGACCCCAAGCGCGTCGAGCTGACCGCGTACGAGGGCATCCCGCACCTGATCACGCCGATCATCACCAACCCCAAGCGGGCCGCCGAGGCGCTTCAGTGGGTCGTCCGCGAGATGGACCTGCGCTACGACGACCTCGCGGCCTACGGCTACCGGCACATCGACGACTTCAACCAGGCCGTCCGCGACGGCAAGGTCAAGCCGCCGGAGGGCAGCGAGCGCGAGCTCCAGCCGTATCCGTACCTGCTGGTGATCGTGGACGAGCTGGCCGACCTGATGATGGTCGCGCCGCGGGACGTCGAGGACTCGATCGTGCGCATCACGCAGCTCGCGCGCGCGGCCGGCATCCACCTGGTGCTCGCCACCCAGCGCCCCTCGGTCGACGTGGTCACCGGTCTGATCAAGGCCAACGTGCCCTCCCGGCTGGCCTTCGCCACCTCCTCGCTGGCCGACTCCCGGGTCATCCTCGATCAGCCGGGCGCCGAGAAGCTGATCGGCAAGGGCGACGGCCTGTTCCTGCCGATGGGGGCGAACAAGCCGACCCGTATGCAGGGCGCGTTCGTCACCGAGGCCGAGGTCGCGGCCATCGTGCAGCACTGCAAGGACCAGATGGCGCCGGTCTTCCGGGACGACGTCACCGTGGGCACCAAGCAGAAGAAGGAGATCGACGAGGACATCGGCGACGACCTCGACCTGCTGTGCCAGGCGGCCGAGCTGGTCGTCTCCACGCAGTTCGGGTCGACCTCCATGCTCCAGCGCAAGCTGCGCGTGGGCTTCGCCAAGGCCGGGCGGCTCATGGACCTCATGGAGTCCCGCAACATCGTGGGGCCCAGCGAGGGCTCCAAGGCGCGTGACGTTCTCGTGAAGCCCGACGAGCTGGACGGCGTGCTCGCGCTGATTCGCGGGGAGTCTTAGGGGTAAAGGCGTGGGGGGCCGCCCGCCCGATGCGGGTTGGGCCGGGTGGCGGCCACGCCGTGATCCACCCGTTAGAGATCGGCGGGCAACCGTTTCCCTTTGCGGTACGTCAAGTTGAGCGAAAGGGCAGCCGCGGACCCCGGGCCCGGGGACGTGTCCGTCCCGCCATTGGGATGAGCGGTTGTTCTGATGGCGTACAAATAGCACCGCCCTGTCGCCCCAACCTTTCGTACCCCCCTAGACTGAACCTCCAGCACAGGTGGCTCACACGCTCGAAAGGCGCCCCCGTGTCCATCGGCAACTCCCCTGAAGACGAGCGTCCGTTCCCAGACGAGTCCCAGGAAGCCCGTGTCTCCGTGGGCCGCGCTCTCCAGCAGGCGCGGATCGCGGCCGGGCTCACCGTGGACGACGTCAGCAGTGCCACTCGGGTCCGTATCGCCATCGTGCACGCCATCGAGGCGGACGACTTCGCCCCCTGCGGCGGTGACGTGTACGCGCGCGGGCACATCCGCACGCTGGCCAAGGCCGTCCACCTGGATCCCACGCCGCTGATCGCCCAGTACGACGCCGACCACGGCGGCCGCCCCGCACCCACCCCTGCCGCACCTCTGTTCGAGGCGGAGCGGATCCGGCCCGAGCGGCGCGGGCCGAACTGGACCGCTGCCATGGTCGCCGCGATCGTCGTCGTGATCGGCTTCGTCGGCTTCACCGCGCTCAAGAGCGGCAGTGGCGCAAACGACTCCAAGACGCAGGTCGCCGAGGGCACCTCGCCGTCCACGACCAGGTCCGCCTCGCCCACTCCGACGAAGGACAAGCCCGCCGCGCCGAGCACCGAGCCCTCCGACAGCGCCATCGCCGCGGCCCCGCAGGACAAGGTGACCGTGCAGGTCAGCGCGCCGAACGGGCGCAGTTGGATCAACGCCAAGGACCACAACGGCAGGATGCTGTTCGACGGGCTGCTGAAGAAGGGCGAGTCCAAGACCTTCCAGGACAGTTCCAAGATCAACCTGATCCTCGGCGACGCCGGCGCGATCGAGCTGTACGTCAACGGCAAGAAGATCGACGACAAGTTCCAGCCGGGCGCCGTGGAGCGCCTCACCTACACGAAGGGTGACCCGGTGGCGGGCTGACCGGTCCCGCCGGATCGCAGATGTGACGGGGTTGGCCAAGATCGGCCAACCCCGTCGACGTGGGCTGTCAGTGAGACAAAGTAGTCTTGAGCCCATGCCTGAACGCCGTACCGTCGCACTCGTCACTCTCGGCTGCGCTCGTAACGAGGTGGATTCCGAGGAGCTCGCAGGCCGTTTGGAGGCGGACGGCTGGCAGCTCGTCGAGGACGCCGCGGACGCCGACGTCGCCGTGGTCAACACCTGTGGCTTCGTCGAAGCCGCGAAGAAGGACTCCGTCGACGCCCTCCTGGAGGCCAACGACCTCAAGGACCACGGAAGAACCCAGGCCGTCGTGGCGGTGGGCTGCATGGCCGAGCGGTACGGCAAGGAGCTGGCCGAGGCGCTGCCCGAGGCCGACGGCGTGCTCGGCTTCGACGACTACGCGGACATCTCCGACCGCCTCCAGACCATCCTGTCCGGCGGCATCCATGCTTCCCACACCCCGCGGGACCGTCGCAAGCTGCTGCCGATCAGCCCGGCCGAGCGGCAGGAATCGGCCGCCGCCGTCGCGCTGCCCGGCCATGGCCCGGCCGACCTCCCGGAGGGCCTCGCCCCCGCGTCCGGCCCGCGCGCGCCCCTGCGCCGCCGGCTGGACGGCTCCCCGGTCGCCTCGGTCAAGCTCGCCTCCGGCTGCGACCGCCGCTGCTCGTTCTGCGCCATCCCGTCCTTCCGCGGCTCCTTCATCTCACGCCGCCCGAGCGACGTGCTGAACGAGGCGCGCTGGCTGGGCGAGCAGGGCGTGAAGGAGATCATGCTGGTCTCCGAGAACAACACCTCCTACGGCAAGGACCTGGGCGACATCCGCCTGCTGGAGTCCCTGCTGCCGGAGCTGGCCGAGGTCGACGGCATCGAGCGGGTGCGGGTGAGCTACCTCCAGCCGGCCGAGATGCGCCCGGGGCTCATCGACGTCCTGACCTCGACCCCCAACGTCGTCCCGTACTTCGACCTGTCCTTCCAGCACTCCGCGCCGGACGTGCTGCGCGCGATGCGCCGCTTCGGCGACACCGACCGCTTCCTGGAGCTGCTCGACACGATCCGCTCCAAGGCCCCCGAGGCGGGCGTGCGCTCGAACTTCATCGTCGGCTTCCCCGGCGAGAGCGAGGCCGACCTGGCGGAGCTGGAGCGCTTCCTGACCGGCGCCCGCCTGGACGCCATCGGTGTCTTCGGGTACTCCGACGAGGAGGGCACGGAGGCGGCGACGTACGAGCACAAGCTCGACGAGGACGTCGTCGCCGAGCGGCTCGCGCACATCTCCCGGCTGGCCGAGGAACTGGTCTCGCAGCGCGCCGAGGAGCGCGTCGGCGAAAGCGTGCGCGTCCTGGTCGAGTCCGTGGACGAGGAAGAGGGCGTCTACGGCCGTGCCGCGCACCAGGCGCCCGAGACCGACGGCCAGGTGCTGCTCACGAGCGGCGAGGGCCTGGGTGTCGGACGTATGGTCGAGGCGAAGGTGGTCGGTACGGAAGGTGTCGACCTGGTGGCCGAGCCGCTGGCCGGTTCGCTCGCGTGTAGTGAGGAGGCGGGCAGATGACCGGAGTCCCGGCATCCGCCGCGGGCGGCTCCTCCGGTGCGCAGGGCGCCCGGGGTCCCGCCGCCGCTGCCGACGGCGTACGGTCCGAGGTCTCCGGTTCTGCCCCAGGTCCCGACAGCGGCAGCGGCGGCAAGCCCGCGCGCGGCGGGAAGATCACGGCCGCGGCCGTCAACCAGGCGAGTGTCTGGAACGTCGCCAATCTGCTGACGATGCTCCGGCTGGTCCTGGTGCCGGGTTTCGTGGCGCTGATGCTGGCGGACGGCGGCTACGACCCGGCCTGGCGCTCGCTGGCCTGGGCGGCCTTCGCCATCGCCATGATCACCGACCTGTTCGACGGGCATCTGGCGCGCACCTACAACCTGGTCACAGACTTCGGGAAGATCGCCGACCCCATCGCCGACAAGGCGATCATGGGGGCGGCGCTCGTCTGTCTGTCGGCCCTGGGCGATCTGCCCTGGTGGGTCACCGCGGTGATCCTCGGCAGGGAACTCGGCATCACACTGCTGCGTTTTCTGGTCATTCGCTACGGCGTGATCCCCGCCAGCCGGGGCGGCAAGCTCAAGACGCTCACCCAGGGCGTCGCCGTCGGGATGTACGTCCTGGCACTGACGGGGTGGCTGGCGACTCTGAGGTTCTGGGTGATGGCCGTGGCGGTCGTCCTCACTGTCGTCACCGGTCTCGACTACGTAAGACAAGCCATTGTGCTGCGCCGCCAGGGAATCGCCGAGCGTGCGGCAGCGTTGGAGGATGAGGAATCGTGAGTTCCACGGCCACCGAACTGGTGCGACTACTGACGGTGAGGGGCGAGAGCCTCGCCGTCGCCGAGTCGCTCACCGGTGGTCTGGTGGCGGCGGAGATCACGGGAGTCCCCGGAGCCTCCAAGGTGTTCCGGGGTTCGGTCACCGCCTACGCCACGGAGCTGAAGCACGAGCTGCTCGGTGTCGACCCCGCCCTGCTGGCACGGCAGGGTGCGGTGGATCCGCAGGTCGCGGCCCAGATGGCGGCCGGAGTGCGCAAGGCTCTCGGTGCCGACTGGGGCATCGCTACCACCGGGGTCGCCGGGCCCGACCCGCAGGACGGCAAGCCCGTCGGGACGGTGTTCGTCGCGGCCGACGGGCCCGTCACCGGCCGTGCTGGTTCTGCCGGTGGCGGAAAAGTGGAGGCTCTGCGGTTGAACGGCAGCCGTGCGGAAATTCGTATGGAGAGTGTACGGAGCGTACTCGCACTGCTGCTTGAGCAGCTTGCGGGCGAACAGACCGGGAATGAGCGGGCACAGGATACGGAACGGAACGGGGGGTTTTGATGTTTGCAGCCCTGAGTGAACACGACATCGCTCCCCGCACGGCCGCAGCGCGAGGCGGTACGGTGGGGCGAGAAGGATGCGGCTACGCGGTCCGAGGAGGGAGCCACCGATGATTCTGCTCCGTCGCCTGCTGGGTGACGTGCTGCGTCGGCAGCGCCAACGCCAGGGCCGTACTCTGCGCGAAGTCTCCTCGTCCGCCCGAGTCTCACTCGGCTATCTCTCCGAGGTGGAGCGGGGGCAGAAGGAGGCTTCCTCCGAGCTGCTCTCCGCCATCTGCGACGCGCTGGACGTACGGATGTCGGAACTCATGCGAGAGGTGAGCGACGAGCTGGCGCTCGCCGAGCTGGCCCAGTCCGCCGCGGCCACCGAGCCCGTACCCGCGCCGGTCCGTCCGATGCTGGGTTCGGTGTCGGTGACCGGTGTGCCACCGGAACGGGTGACCATCAAGGCGCCCGCGGAGGCTGTGGACGTGGTCGCCGCGTGAGGTTCGCGCGCGTGGCCTAGCCGTCCGAAGACGAGTGAAGCCCCGGCCGGCTGCTCCAGGGACACCTGGGGGAGCCGACCGGGGCTTCTGTCGTTCGTGTCCGGCCATGCGTCCATTTGCCCGATGTGTGGGGTGCGGTCATGGTGGGAGAGACGTGACCGCGCCGAAGCACCGGAGGAAGACGGATGTACGTCGTGAAGAGCCCGTTGGCCGACGCGGACCTGAAGACCGTGTCCGAGGCGCTCCAGGGTGCCCTCGTCGACCTGGTGGACCTGTCACTGGTCGCCAAGCAGATCCACTGGAACGTCGTCGGACCCCGCTTCCGGTCCATCCACCTCCAGCTCGACGAGGTCGTCGCCTCCGCGCGCACCCATTCCGACACGGTGGCGGAGCGGGCCTCGGCCCTCGGTGTCCCGCCCGACGGGCGCGCTGCCTCGGTCGCCTCGGGCAGCGGCATCGGCGCCACTCCGGCGGGCTGGATCAAGGACGGCGACGCGGTCAGGGCGATGGTGGACGCGCTCGGCGCGGTGATCACCCGCATGCGGGAGCGGGTGGCGGCGACGGGGGAGCCGGACCCCGTTTCCCAGGACATCTTCATCGGGGTCACCGCGGATCTGGAGAAGCATCACTGGATGTTCCAGGCGGAGAACGCGTAAGCGGTCGGCCGGGGTTCGGCGTCCCGCGCCGTGTGGTTGCCCTGTGCCGGGCGTGTCGCCTGGGGTGCTGCATCCATGAGCCCTCAGTGCGCCTCCCGCGCCGGGCGGGCGGCGGTCTAGCGTCGCGCAGGAGGTGGTGGCGGCCATGGTGGCGCGGACAGTGCGCTGGGCGCTCGGGCTGGGACTCACGGCCGTGTGGTGGTGGGCCGGGCTGCGGCTCGTGCTGGGGCAGGGTTCGGGTGTGCTGGAGGGGGCCGTCGTGGTCGGCGGGTGGGGGCTGAGCGTACTGCCCGTGCACTGTGTGCCCCAGGGGCAGGCGGCCGGAGCGGTGCGGACGGGACGCTGGGCGGCGGCCTGGCGGGCAGGAGACGTCACCAGGGCATCGCCACACCCCCGTTCGGGCGAAGTATCTGACCCGTCGTGAACGCCGAGGCGTCCGACGCCAGATAGAGCACAGCGTGCGCCACGTCGTCCGGCTCGCCGACCCGGCCGAGGGGCGCCAACCGGGCCATCGTGCCCTCGGTGTGCGCCTGTGCCTCCCGGTCGTGGCGCTCGGTCATGGGGGTGCGGATCCAGCCCGGAGCGACCGCGTTGACCCGGATGCCGTGCCGGCCGACCTCGGTGGCGAGGGTCTTGGTCAGCTGGACCACGGCGGCCTTGGCGGCGCCGTAGCAGAGCAGCCCCGGACCGCCCGTGTCGACCGCGCCCGACGCCATCGTGACGATGCTGCCCCGGACGTCCTGGGCGAGCATCAGGCGGGCGGCCTCCTGGCATGCGTACAGCACGCCCTTGAAGTTGACGTTCAGGACCCGGTCGAGATCCTCGTCGCGGGTCTCCAGCACGGGGCTGCTGTGCATGATCCCGGCGATCGCCGCCATCACGTCCAGGCGCCCGCAGGACCGTACGGCCTCGGCGAGCCGGGCCCGGTCGGTCACGTCCAGGACGTGCACGACGGCCGTGCCGCCACGGTTCTTGACCAGCGTGGCCGTGCCCTGCAGTCCGTCCGGGTCCCGGTCGGCACAGTGCACCGTCGCGCCCGCCTCGGCGAGCAGAACGGCGGCGGCCCGGCCGATGCCGCCGGCGGCTCCGGTGACGAACGCGGTCCGTCCGGTGAGGTCGTACGCCGTGAGGGCCATGAAGCGACCGTACGAGCATTTCTGACGGACCGTCAATTAGATGGCGGGGATCGGCCGGTGACCGGATGAGTGAGGTGGGGCGTGGGTGTGGCGTCAGCCGGGGTGGTGGGGGCCGCGGGCCGGGCGGCGTTGCGGCGGGCCGGCGGAAGGCGCGGGGCCCGTCTGGCAGGTGGGGCACCAGTAGGTGGGGCGGGCCCGGGAGCCGTCGCCCTGGTCGGCCTCGCGGACGGGGGTGCGGCAGCGCAGGCAGGGGCGGGGTGCGCGGCCGTAGACGAACAGGTCGTGGCGGTGCAGGCCCGTGGTCTGGCGGACCGGGCGGTCACGGTTCGCCTCCAGCAGCCTTCTGGCGAGCGGCGGCAGCTTCTGCGCGCGGTCCGCGGGCAGGGCGCCGACGGGCAGCCAGGGGGTCACCCCGAGCAGGAAGCACAGCTCGCTCTTGTAGATGTTGCCGATACCGGCCAGGTTGCGCTGGTCGAGCAGGGCCTCGCCGAGCGGACGGGCGGGGTCGGCGAGGAGGTTGGCGAGGGCGCGCTCGGGGTCCCAGTCCGGACCGAGCAGGTCGGGGCCGAGATGGCCGACCACCCGTTCCTCCTCCCGTGTGCGCAGCAGTTCCAGGACCTGGAGGCGGTAGCCCACGGCCGTGCGGTCGGCGGTGCCGAGGACCACGCGGATCTGGTGCGCCGGACCGCCCCGCCAGCGCTCGCCCGTGCCGTACACCTTCCAGGCCCCCTCCATCCGCAGATGGGTGTGCAGGGTCAGGCCGCCCTCGAAGCGGGTGAGCAGGTGTTTGCCGCGCGGGAGTGTGCCGAGCACCGTGCGGCCGGTGAGGTCGACCGTCGCGTACCTCGGCACCCGGAAGTCGCTGACGGCCAGTGCCTTGCCCGCGAGGGCCTCGTGCAGCCGCCGCGCGGCCTGCCAGACCGTGTCACCTTCGGGCATGCGTCCAGGGTGCCACGGTGCGGTACGGCGGGGGCACGGCCGCTGTCACGCTCTCAGCCGCAGGCCGCGTGGCGTCGCCACGAAGCCCGCTCCTTCCAGCAGGGTGCCGGTCGGCGAGGTCAGGGCCGGGGCGCCGTTGATCCGCTCGACGGTGACCGTGCCGAGCGAGCCCGCGCGGGCCGCTGCGGCCAGGGCCTCGGCCGCCGTACGCAGGCGGGGGTCCTCGGGTGCCGGGGTGTCCGGGGTGGCGGGCCAGGCGAGCAGGGTCTTTCCGCCGCGCTCCATGTACAGCGTCAACTCGCCCTCCACGAGGACGACCAGCGAGCCCGCCTTGCGGCCCGGCTTGTGCCCGGCCCCGGTCGGCGACTCCGGCCAGGCGAGGGCGGCGCCGTAGGCGTTGGCGGGGTCGGCCGCGGCGAGGACCACGGCCCGTGGGTCGGGTGCCGACGAGCCCGTACGACGGCCGCCGTGGCCCCGGTTCGCGGGTGAGCCGTAGGCCGTGGTGCCGCCTCGGGGGCCACCGTGGCCGGGGGAGGCGAAGGGGTCGGCCAGGTCGCGAGGGGAGACGTACTCGCCGGGGGCGGGCGGGGGGTCCGCCGGCGGCCACGCGAAGTCGCCGTCGAGGCCGGGGTGGGCGAATCCGCCGTCCGTGCCGTCGAAGGCATCGAAGAGGGTGTGGTCGTGGGGCGCGACGTCGCCGGCGCCGAGACCGTCTGGGAATCCCGGGAAGCCCTTCCGGAAGGAGCCGTTCTGGAGGGAGCCGCTCCGGTGGGCCGGGGAGGGCAGACCCTCGCTCCGGTCGCGGGCGTTCGCCACTGCGCGCAGGCGGTCCACCGCGCCGTCCATGGCGAACTGGGCGGCGCCCAGGCCCTCGACCACGTAACCGCGGCGTGCCTGGCCGCTCTCCTCGAAGGCGGACAGCACCCGGTACACCGCCGAGAAGCCGCCCTCGATACCCTCCGCCGCGACCGCCCCGCGCGTGACCACGCCGTGTCGGTCCAGCAGGGTGCGGGCCAGTGCGTGGGCGCGCACGGTGGCGTCCGGCTCCGCCGTGGGCAGCAGCGACCAGCGGCCGGCGACGGTCGGCGGGCCCGAGCGGGAGGCGGGACGGGCGGCGGCCGTCAGGGAGCCGTAACGCCCGCGCGGGACCGACCGTTTGGCGCGGTGCGCGGTCGAACCCGCCGTACGGCCCGAGCCCAGCAGGGAGCGCATCGGGGCGAGGGTGTCGTTGGTGAGCCGTCCGGACCAGGCCAGGTCCCAGAGCACGTCGGCCAACTGGGGGTCGGTGACGTCGGGATGGGTGGTGGCCCGCACCTGGTCGGCGATCTGGCGGAAGAACAGGCCGTAACCGCCGGAGAGCGTGTCCAGGACGGACTGGTGGAGCGCGGTCAGCTCCAGGGGGTGCGGCGGTGGGAGGAGCAGGGGGGCCGCGTCGGCCAGATAGAGGGAGACCCAGCCGTCCTTGCCGGGCAGGGCGCCCGCACCGGCCCACACCACCTCACCGGCGGCGGTCAGTTCGTCGAGCATCGCGGGCGTGTAGTTCGCCACGCGGGAGGGCAGGACCAGCTTCTCCAGCGCGGAGGCGGGCACGGATGCGCCCTGCAACTGCTCGACGGCGCGCACCAGTCCGTCGATCCCGCGCACCCCGTGGCCCTTGCCGATGTGCTGCCACTGCGGCAGGAACTGCGCGAGCGCGGCGGGGGGCACGGGCTCCAACTCGTGTCTCAGCGCCGCCAGGGAGCGGCGGCGCAGACGGCGCAGTACGGCCGCGTCGCACCACTCCTGGCCGATGCCTGCCGGGTGGAACTCGCCCTGTACGACCCGGCCGCCCGCCGCGAGCCGGTGCAGGGCGCCCTCGGTCACCGCGACGCCCAGGCCGAAGCGGGCCGCCACCGTGGCCGACGTGAACGGGCCGTGTGTACGGGCGTAGCGGGCGAGGAGGTCGCCGAGCGGGTCCTTGACCGGCTCGGTGAAGGCCTCGGGCACACCGACCGGCAGCGCCGTGCCGAGCGCGTCCCGCAGCCGGCCCGCGTCCTCGATCGCCGCCCATTGGTCGGCGCCGGCGATCCGGACCTTGATGGCCCGGCGGGCCCCGCTCAGCTCCCGCACCCAGTGCGGATCCGCGCCCCGCGCGACCAGCTCGGCGTCGGTCAGCGGGCCGAGCAGCCGCAGCACGTCGGCCACGCCCTCCACGTCCTTGGCCCGGCGGTCCTCCGTGAGCCACTGGAGCTCGCGCTCCAGCTCGGTCAGTACCTCGGCGTCGAGCAGCTCGCGCAGCTCCGCCTGGCCCAGCAGCTCGGCCAGCAGCCGGGAGTCCAGGGACAGCGCGGCGGCCCGGCGCTCGGCGAGCGGGGAGTCGCCCTCGTACAGGAACTGGGCGACGTACCCGAAGAGGAGGGAGCGGGCGAACGGGGACGGCTCCGGCGTGGTGACCTCGACCAGACGGACCTTGCGGGACTCGATGTCGCCCATCAGCTCGACGAGCCCGGGGACGTCGAAGACGTCCTGGAGGCATTCGCGGACCGCCTCCAGGACGATCGGGAACGAACCGAACTCGCTCGCCACCTGGAGCAGTTGGGCCGCGCGCTGGCGCTGCTGCCACAGCGGGGTGCGCTTGCCGGGGTTGCGGCGCGGCAGCAGCAACGCGCGCGCGGCGCACTCACGGAACCGGGAGGCGAACAGGGCGGAGCCGCCGACCTGGTCGGTGACGACCTGGTCGACCTCGCCCTTGTCGAAGGCGACGTCCGCCGCGCCGACGGGCGCCTGCTCGCTGTCGTACTCCGTGCCGGTCTTCACGGGCGCCTGGTCGAGCAGGTCCAGGCCCATCAGATCGGCGTCGGGCAGACGCAGCACGATGCCGTCGTCGGCGTGCATGACCTGGGCGTCCATGCCGTACCGCTCGGACAGGCGGGCACCGAGGGCGAGGGCCCAGGGGGCGTGGACCTGGGCGCCGAAGGGGGAGTGGACGACGACCCGCCAGTCGCCCAGCTCGTCGCGGAAGCGCTCCACGACGATCGTGCGGTCGTCCGGGACATGGCCGCACGCCTCGCGCTGCTCGTCCAGGTACGACAGCACGTTGTCCGCCGCCCAGGTGTCCAGCCCCGCCGCCAGCAGGCGCAGCCGCGCGTCGTCCTTGGGCAGCGAGCCGACCTCGCGCAGGAACGCGCCCACCGCGCGGCCCAGTTCGAGCGGACGGCCCAGCTGGTCGCCCTTCCAGAAGGGGAGGCGGCCGGGCACTCCGGGAGCGGGGGAGACCAGGACGCGGTCGCGCGTGATGTCCTCGATGCGCCAGGAGCTGGTGCCCAGGGTGAAGACGTCGCCCACCCGGGACTCGTACACCATCTCCTCGTCCAGCTCGCCGACCCGGCCGCCGCCCTTCTTGGGGTCGGAGCCGGCGAGGAAGACTCCGAACAGACCCCGGTCGGGGATCGTGCCGCCGGAGGTGACGGCGAGGCGCTGGGCCCCCGGGCGGCCGGTGATCTCGCCGGTCACACGGTCCCACACGACGCGCGGGCGCAGCTCCGCGAACGCGTCCGACGGATAACGGCCCGCGAGCATGTCGAGGACCGCCGTGAACGCCGACTCGGGCAGCGACGCGAACGGGGCCGCGCGGCGGACCGTGGCGAGCAGGTCGTCGAACTGCCAGGTGTCCAGGGCCGTCATGGCGACCACTTGCTGGGCGAGCACGTCCAGCGGGTTCGCGGGCACCCTCAGGGACTCGATCGAGCCCGTGCGCATCCGCTCGGTGACCACGGCCGCCTGGACGAGGTCTCCGCGGTACTTGGGGAAGACGACACCGGTGGAGACGGCACCCACCTGGTGTCCCGCGCGGCCGACGCGCTGGAGCCCGGAGGCCACCGAGGGCGGGGACTCGACCTGGACGACGAGGTCGACAGCGCCCATGTCGATGCCGAGCTCCAGGCTGGACGTGGCGACCACCGCGGGCAGCCGGCCCGCCTTGAGGTCCTCCTCGACCAGGCCGCGCTGCTCCTTGGAGACCGAGCCGTGGTGCGCGCGGGCGATCACCGGGGGAGCGCCCTGGGCGGCGCCCGAGCCGCCCATCAGCTGCGCGGGGGCGTGGTGCTCCGCCAGGGGCTCGCCGGTCACGCGCTCGTACGCGATCTCGTTGAGCCGGTTGCACAGGCGCTCCGCGAGGCGCCGGGAGTTCGCGAAGACGATAGTGGAGCGGTGCGACTGGACCAGGTCGGCGATCCGCTCCTCCACCTGCGGCCAGATCGACGGCCGCTCGCCGCCCTCGGCCGCGTCGGCCGCCGGGGAGCCGCCCAGCTCGCCCATGTCCTCCACCGGGACGACTACCGACAGGTCGAACTCCTTGCCCGACTCGGGCTGGACGATCTCCACCTTGCGGCGCGGCGAGAGATAGCGGGCCACCTCGTCGACCGGGCGGACCGTCGCCGACAGGCCGATCCGGCGCGCCGGCTTCGACAGCAGTTCGTCCAGCCGCTCCAGGGATAGCGCGAGATGTGCGCCGCGCTTGGTGCCCGCGACCGCGTGTACCTCGTCCAGGATCACCGTCTCCACGCCCGTCAGCGCGTCACGCGTGGCCGAGGTCAGCATCAGGAACAGCGACTCGGGAGTGGTGATCAGGATGTCCGGCGGACGCGTTGCCAGCGCGCGGCGCTCGGCGGCAGGGGTGTCGCCGGAGCGGATGCCCACCCTGACCTCGGGCTCGGGCAGGCCCAGGCGCACGGACTCCTGGCGGATACCGGTCAGCGGGCTGCGAAGATTGCGCTCGACGTCGACCGCGAGGGCCTTCAGCGGTGACACGTACAGCACCCGGCAGCGCTTCTTCGCGTCGGCCGGGG
Source organism: Streptomyces sp. NPDC025793 (assembly GCF_055558375.1). Taxonomy (NCBI): domain Bacteria; kingdom Bacillati; phylum Actinomycetota; class Actinomycetes; order Kitasatosporales; family Streptomycetaceae; genus Streptomyces; species Streptomyces sp. NPDC025793. The sequence goes on from NZ_JBVHMR010000021.1 coordinate 25,636, forward strand.
GCGGGGACGAGGCCAGCTGGTCCAGGGCGGCGAGGAACGCGGCCAGCGTCTTGCCGGAGCCGGTCGGGGCCACCACCAGCACGTCCGAGCCCGCACCGATGGCCTGCCACGCACCCGCCTGGGCCGCGGTGGGCGCGGAGAACGCCCCCGTGAACCAGCCGCGGGTCGCGGGTGAGAAGCCGTCGAGGGCTCGGTGTGCGGAGCTGACCATGCGTCCATCCTGCACCCGGCCACTGACAATCGCTCTGACCTGGGGAAACGCCGTGCGTCGGGTGCGAACGGAGCCGGTCGCGGGCGGTGGGGCGGAGAATGGAGACGTGGCGGGCGCGACCGGGCGGGGCGAGGAACGAACGGGTGGCCGGACGCACGGGCATCGGCCGGTGGAGCGTGCGCGGCACTGGCGGTACGACGACCTGCCGGGCGTGGACCTGCTGCGGGCCCGATACGTCCGCAAGACCTTCGTCCGGCACACCCACGAGCACTTCGTGATCGCCGCGATAGCCGACGGCGTCGAGATCTTCCACCACCACGGATCCGACGTGTCCGCGGGCGCCGGAGCCCTCGCCCTGGTCAACCCGGACACCGCGCACACCGGCCGCGCCGGCGTTCCCGAGGGCTGGCGGTACGGCGCGGTCTACCCCTCGCCCGAGACGGTCGCCGCGATCGCGGCCGAGACGACCACGCTCCGCGGCACCCCGGGCTTCGTCAGCCCCGTTCTCGACGACCCCTACGCCGGGCGCCTGGTCCATCAGGTACTGCGTGCCGCTGAGGAGGGCAACGCGCTCGCAGCCGACACCCTGCTGCGGGTCGCCGTGACGAGGCTGCTGCGGCTGAACGGCGGACCGTTGCCGCAGCGCCGGGTCCGCACGGCCGGAGCCGGCATCGCGGCACGCGCGCGTGCCGTGCTGGACGGGCGGATGACCGCGCCGCCGACCCTGGAGCGGCTCGCCACCGACCTCGGCACCAGCCCGTTCGCGCTGTTGCGGGCGTTCCGTGATGCCTACGGGATGCCGCCGCATGCCTGGCTGACCGACGCGCGGGTGCGCCGCGCGCGGCTCCTGCTGGATGCGGGGGCGCCGCCCGCCGAGGTGGCCGTCGCCGTCGGATTCACCGATCAGTCCCACCTCAACCGGCACTTCGCGCGCATCGTCGGCGTGCCCCCGGGGGCGTATCAGCGAGAGCGCAGACAGGCGAGCGGGCGCAAGAACGTACAAGACCCGCACTGAAGGACGCCCGTACCGTCCGAGGCGTGGCACAGCAGACAGCACACGGGGACATGGCCGACGACGACACCGGCGACGACGACACGGGCACCGGCACCGACGCCGTGGTGAAGCCCGACCGGGCCGTCGTGCGGGACGCCCTCGGCGTCGGTGTTGCCGTGGGCCTGTCCGGATTCGCCTTCGGCGTGACGTCGGCGGGCAGCGGGCTCGGGCTGCTCCAGACCTGCGCGCTCAGCCTCCTGGTGTTCACCGGCGCCTCCCAGTTCGCGCTGGTCGGGGCGCTCGCCGCCGGAGGAGGTCCGTTCACGGCGGCTACCGGCGCCTTCTTCCTCGGCGTGCGCAATGCCTTCTACGGGCTGCGGCTGTCGCAGTTGCTGGCCCTCCCGCGCGCGGTACGGCCGTTCGCCGCCCAGTGGGTGATCGACGAGACCACGGCGGTTACCCTGTCCCAGCCGAACCGGCGCGCCCGGCGGATCGGCTTCACCATCACCGGGCTCTCGCTGTACGTGCTCTGGAACCTGACCACGCTGCTCGGCGCGCTCGGTGCCAAAGCCATAGGCGACACGCGCGCGTGGGGCCTGGACGCGGCCGGGCCCGCCGTGTTCCTCGCCCTGCTCGCGCCGATGCTGAAGACGGCCACCGAGCGTGCGGTGGCGGGCCTCGCGATCCTGTTGGGCCTCGGCCTGCTGCCCGTCCTGCCGGCCGGCGTGCCGGTCCTGGTGGCGGCGCTGGCGGCACCGATCGCCCTCCTCACGGGATCGAGGGAGGACCGGTGAACACCTGGATCGCGATCGGGCTGACCGCCATCGGCTGTTACGCCGTCAAGCTCGCCGGGCTGCTGGTGCCGGCCGGCGCCATGGAGCGGCCGTTCGTACGGCGGCTCGCCGCCCTGCTGCCCGTCGCCCTGCTGGCCGCGCTCACGGCCCAGCAGACGTTCGCCGACGGGCACGCGCTCGTGCTGGACGCACGGGCGGCGGGGCTCGGCGCGGCCGCCGTGGCGCTGGTGCTGCGTGCGCCGTTCCTGGTGGTCGTCATGGCGGCCGTCGTGGTGACGGCGGGCGTACGGGCCCTCGGAGGGTGACGCGAGGACGCCGCCGGCCAGGTCGGCTCAGCCCACGAAGCGGCCGTACGACCTCAGCGTGCGCAGCGCCGCGATCGTCACCAGGGAGCGTGCCTCCAGGGCGGGGGCCGGGGCCCACCGGCGCCGGCGGACGGGCCAGCCGCCGTCGTCCTGCTGCTCGGCCGCCAGGTGGTCCAGGGAGCGGGACATCTCGTCGTCCGTGAACCACGCGCGCGCGAGTGAGTCCGGGCCGCGCGCGAAGTCGTGCGGGAAGTGGTGCTCGGCGGGGGCGTAGCCGGGCGCGACCGGATACGCGTCGAGCCGGTCCGGGTCCAGGGCCGCGAGCCGCTGCTCGCGCACCATGCGGCCCAGCCGGTCGGCGGCGGTCTCGGCGCGCGAGCGGTCGGGAGCGGAGTCCAGGAAGAGCACGGCCGCCTCCACTTCGTAGGGGTGGGACTTCTCCAGGGACTCCACGGCCTGCCAGCAGAAGTCGGTCGCCCGGAACAGCCAGGCGTGCCACACCTCGTTGCGGTGCAGCAGCCCGACCACCGGCCCGGTGGCGAGCAGATCGCTGGGCGGGTCGTCGACGACCGGCACGAACGGGGCCGCCGGGTAGCCGTGCTGGCTGGGATGGATCGCCGGCAGCGCGCCGTCCGCCGTGGAGACGGCGGTGAGATAACGGCACACGCGCTCCACCCGCTGTCCGCCGCAGCGCCCGATGGCGTCCAGGACGTGCAGCGCGTGCGCGGTGTGCAGAGGCTGGCTCACGGGTCCGCGCAGATCGGGCTCCAGCGCGTGCCCGTACCCGCCGTCCTCGTTGCGGTAGGCGTCGAGCGCCGTCTCCACCGCGTCCGCGGTGCCGTGCAGGAAGTGGTGGGCGAAGAGGCGCTGCTCCAGCACGCGCGCGGTGAGCCATACGAACTGTTCGGCGCGGAAGAGCGAGGAGTGCGCCTGGGGCGTGGAGGGGAGTGGGGAAGCTCCGATGTCGGCCATGGGTCAGACCGTAGGACGGAAAGCGGTCTCGGCAAGCGGTCACGGCCGGGGCCCACCCTCAGGGGCGGGATACTGGAGTCATGCGGTTGACGACCTTCTGGCAGCGGATGGCGGAACATTTCGGTCCGGGGTACGCCGACACCTTCGCGCGTGATCACGTCATGTCGGAGCTGGGCGGACGCACGGTGAACGAGGCGCTGGACGCCGGCTGGGCGGCGAAGGACGTGTGGCGCGTGGTCTGCACGGTCATGGACGTGCCGGGCGAGCGCCACTGACGTCCTGCCCCGACACGCAGCCGCCTTCTGGACGATATGTGGCAATAGGTCGTGAAAGTGGCTGCTGCACGGCACTGGTCGGTCACGAAATCGCAGGTGGGCGCTGGTTGTCGGTGGCCTCGGCGACACTTGGCTCGTGGCACCCACCGACGAGAACCTCGTGGCATCCGCCGACGAGGGCACCGAGTCGCTGACCCGGCACGCGGCACCCACCGGTACGACAGCGCCCGACCGGCCCCCGGTCCCGGACGCCGCCGTTCCGGGCGGCCGCATGCCGCGCTGGCTGCCGCGCGCCATGGTGCTCGCGCTCGCGCTGGTCGCCGTGTTCCAGCTGGGCACGTGGGCCTTCCACCAGCTGACCGGACTGTTGATCAATATATTGATCGCGTTCTTCCTGGCCCTCGCGATCGAGCCCGCGGTGAGCCGGATGGCCGCCCGTGGCATGCGCCGGGGGCTGGCCACCTTCCTCGTCTTTCTGGGGTTGACGATCGCCGTCGCCGGGTTCGTCACCCTGCTCGGCTCCATGCTGGCCGGCCAGATCATCAAGATGGTCGAGGGCTTCCCCGACTATCTCGACTCGCTCATCCGCTGGATCAACGACTCCTTCCACACGGACCTCAGACGCGTGGACGTCCAGAAGGGCCTGCTCCACTCGGACTGGCTGCGCTCGTACGCACAGAACAGCGCGGCCGGTGTCCTCGACGTGTCCCAGCAGGTGCTCGGCGGGCTGTTCCAGCTGCTGACGGTGGGCCTGTTCTCGTTCTACTTCGCCGCCGACGGCCCCCGGCTGCGCCGCGCCCTGTGCTCCGTGCTGCCGCCCGCGCGCCAGGCCGAGGTGCTGCGCGCCTGGGAGATCGCCGTCGACAAGACGGGCGGCTATCTCTACTCGCGCGGCCTGATGGCGCTCATCTCCGGTATCGCGCACTACATCCTGCTGGAGGCCCTGGGCGTGCCGTACGCGCCCGTGCTCGGTGTCTGGGTCGGGCTGGTGTCGCAGTTCATCCCCACCATCGGGACGTACCTCGCGGGTGCGCTGCCGATGCTGATCGCCTTCACCGTCGCCCCCTGGTACGCGGTGTGGGTGCTGGCCTTCGTCGTGGTCTACCAGCAGTTCGAGAACTACATGCTCCAGCCCAAGCTCACCGCCAAGTCGGTCGACATCCACCCGGCGGTCGCCTTCGGCTCGGTCATCGCGGGCACAGCGCTGCTCGGTGCCGTCGGCGCGCTCATCGCCATCCCGGCGACAGCCACCCTCCAGGCCTTCCTGGGCGCGTACGTGAAGCGGTACGCCGTCACGGACGACCCCCGGGTGCACGGGCATCGCGGCCGCGGCCCGGGCGGACCCGGGATACGCGCGCGCGTACGCCGACTGCGGGCCGGGGAGGCCGAGGCCGCCGAGGAGTCGTAGACCGCGTCCGCCGAGCCGTTCCCGTACGACGGACCTCAGTACGTCACTCCCGCCCACACACCCGCACCGGCGACGGCCATCACGTAACAGCCGACCGCCGCGGCCACGATGCGCCGGCGCGTCCGCCCGCTCCAGGACGAACTCCGGGGTGAGCGGGACAGCAGCCAGGCCAGCAGCGGCAGCACGAGGACCGCGTGCAGGCTGACGGCGTGCAGGGGCTTGAGCGGCGCCGTCGAGTGATAGGCGGCCTGCTGGTGGCCGGTCCGGGTCAGTACGACCCCGCGCGCGATCATCGCCGCGCCCGAGGCCAGCCCCACCAGCAGGATCGCGAATCCGGAGCGCACCGCCAGCGGCATGCCGGCAGGCCCCGTCGGCCGCTGCCGGAACGACGCGGCGGCGAAGAGCGTGAGCACGACCACCAGGACACCGCCGCCCACCGCGAGCGTCATCGACACGGCCGTGTCGAAGGGGGTCTCCATGTTCAGATGAGAGGGCACCCGGCGCCACGCCTGCACGGTGATCCCGCCGACCTCCACCACGCAGTCGGCGGCGAACACGACCAGCAGGACCGCGCGCAGCCGGTCCGCAACGCGCAGATACGACGTGACCCAGGTGATCGCGATCAGAGTCAGCCCGAAGGAGAGCCCGAACGTGAAGGGCTTGCGCCAGGAGACCGGGCCGTACCAGGGGCCGCCGTCCACCGCGAACACCACCAGGTGCACGAGACCGGACAGGACGAGCAACAGCCCCGTCGCATGACAGAGGCGGTCGGCGGATCGGCCGGCGGAACGGTTGACGGGGAGGCCGACGGGTCGCTCGACGAGACGGTCGGTGACGCGGCCGGCAGCGCGCGGTGTCTTCATGCGCCAAGGCTCCCGGCGGCTGCCCGCGCGGTCGTCGTCCGGCCGAAGGCACCCGCCGTACGCCCCGGGGAGTATCCCCGTGAACAGCGGCATCCGGCGCCCGGAAGGCAGCGGTCAGGGGGACACCGTGGCAGCGGGCGGGGTCCAGCGCCTGGTGCGGGGGACCGTGTCGGTGACGCCGTAGTCCTTCTTGAGGTGCTCGGGGATGGCGTAATGCATCACGCGCCCGCGCGTGAGGGAGGACAGTTCGAGGACGGTCGTCAGATGGCCGAGCCGGTCCAGGGCCCAGGCGCCGAGCGGGGAGCGGTCCTCGATGGTCTCCAGTACCCCGAGGAGGTGCGGGACGGCCTTCACCAGCGTGTCCCAGCGGGTGCGGGGCACCTGGAGCCAGTCGGCGCAGGTGTCGCCGACCAGATGGCGGACGAGGGCGGAGACGATCGGGTCGAAGAGGGTGCCGGGCACGACCTCCTCGTAGAGGTCGATGAGCTGCCGCGTCAGCTCCGCGCCCTCCGCCGAGGGGCCCATGTGACGGATCATGTACAGGTCGAGGAAGCTCCGCGCCTCCTGAAGGGTCTTCGGCACGGCCTCCTGGTCGACACCGAGCATGGCGCCGACCACCCGCCACGCGTAGTAGTAGGCCTCCGCTCCCTCCGTGGTCATGTGGATGCCCAGCCGGTGCAGGCTGTCGAGGACGAGCAGCGAGAAGAACATCTGCCCGCCGATCATGTCCTCCTGGCAGATCGGCGTGCCCAGGGCCGCCGTGTCCCAGCGGTTCTCGCGCTTGAGGTGGTGCCGGATGGACGCGTGCAGCAGCCGGACCTTCTGGGCGGCCGGGATGAAGCGGCTGCCCGCCTCGAAGGCGTCCGGCCGCATCAGATAGACCGTGAACTGGCCGGTCTCCGCCATCCGCTTGGAGGGGTACTTCAGCGAGTGCGTGGCCGACAGCAGCCGCGCCACGTGCGGGACGACGTAACAGGCGGGCATGGAGGCGAAGGACAACGCCGTGGAGATGTGCACGTTGTTGTCGATGAAGAACAGCCGCGCCTTCTCCATCTCGCCCCAGTCCACCCAGGACGGCGGCACGCTCGTCGCCCGGAGGTACTCGCGGGCCACGTCGGGCAGGCCGTCCGGCAGCGGAGCGCCGGCGGTGGAGACGTACCGCATCAGCGTGTTGAAGGTGCCGACCTCCCCGCGCGCGAAGAGGGTGGCGACGGTGGCGTCGGCGAGTTCGTCGCCGGCCTCCCGCAGGGCGTCCATCGATGCCTCGGTGACGGTCATGGCAGGGGCTCCTTGTCCGGGAAGTCATGGGCGTGCGGCGAGTTGTGGGCATACGGGACGTCAGGGCCCGGGCCGTGGGCGGTCGCAGCCGTACGGGCGCGGAGGGCGGGGCAGACGGTCAGTACGGGCGGACCGTCGCCGCATGCGCCAGTTCGGCCAGGGCGTCGGCGGCGCGCGCGGACACGTCCAGGTCGTGGAGGGCGTCGAGTGCCTCCGCCACGCGCGCGGAGATCATGTTCTCGACCCGGTCCGGTGCCCCGAGCCGGCGCATCACCTCCCGTACGGCGTCCAGGCCGGCCCGGTCCGGCTCGCCCTGGCCCAGCAGGAACCGAAGCCGCTCGCGCTCGTCCGCGCCGGCGATGCGCCAGGCCTCCGCCAGCAGCGCGGTGGGGCGACGGCCGCGTACGTCGTCGGTGTCGGCCTTCCCGGTGCGCTCCGGGTCCCCGAACAGGCCCAGCAGGTCGTCGCGCAGCTGGAAGGCCTCGCCGAGCGGCAGCCCGTACGCCGAGTAGCCCGCCCGCAGCCGTTCCCCGGCCCCGGCCAGGGTGCCGCCGATCAGCAGGGGCTGCTCGACGGTGTACTTGGCGGTCTTGTACCGGATCACCTTCAGCGACGCCGTGGTGTCCGGGACGGCCCCGGTGTGCAGGATCTCCAGGCACTCACCCGCGATCAGCTCACGGGCCAGCAGCGACCACAGCGGGCGGGCGCGGCCCAGATAGGCGGCGGGCAGCCCGCACGTGGCGAACAGCTGCCCGGCCAGCGACATCAGCAGATCCCCGACCAGTATCGCCAGCGACCGCGCGGCGGCGCCGGGACGCGGATGCCCGGTCACGGCACCGCGCAGGGCCAGGTGGGCGGTGGGCCGGCCGTGCCGCAGGGGGCTGTCGTCGATCAGGTCGTCGTGCACGACCGCGGCGGCGTGCACCAGTTCCATGGAGGCCGCGGCCCGCACCAGTGCGTCACTGTCCGGCTGGCCGGCCGCACGCCAGCCCCAGTAGCAGAACGCCGCCCGCAGCCGCTTGCCGTCCGCGACCGCCGACTCCAGCTGGCCGGCCACCGGTCCGAGGGCCGGATCGACCCCGGCCAGCAGATCGGCCTCCTGGGCGACGAACGTGTGCAGCACCTGGTCGACGCGGGCCCGGAACCCGGCCGCGTTCCACCGCTCAGCCGCCATCGGCACCCCGGTGTACGCGCGCGTGCCGGGCGAGGATCTCCAAATGGGCCGGGGGTACGGTCGCGTAGCGGTCCAGTGCCAGCCGGCCGCGGGCCACCAGGTCCTGCTCGGCCGCCGATGCCAGCTCCGCGGTGTCCGAGCGGCGCAGCAGCCCCCGTACGGTCGTCACGGCCGAGCCCAGCGCACTCACCGCCAGGTCCGCCACCCCCGCCACCAGCAGTACGGCCTGTTCGTCCAGACCGCCGCGGCGCCCCGCTGCCTCTGTCATGCCTCTCCCGTCAGTACGCCCGGTCTCCCGCCGGTGCCTCCGGGCGATGCCGGTCCCACATCGCCGTTTCACGTGAGCATGACGGCCCCGGACAGGCGGAGGTGGCGGAACCGACGCCGGGTGCACCAATGGGTGACCGGTTCGGCAGGCCGTACGGTTCCGGTCCGCGCCGCCCGCCGTCGCGCTCGTCGCCGCCGGTATGGCCACCCCGCCGACGGCGACAGCGGCTTCGGCGCCGGTGTCAACGCCGCGAGCAACGTGCTCGCCCAGGCCGGCCGACCAGACTGGGCAGCAGCCGGGGGCTCGCGGCACCTTCTCGTCCTGGGCGCGGCGCAGGGCCGCGGGATCCGGGGCGGGCCGACAGACGGCGTGGCGGCGGTCGCCGTGGGCCGACAGAGCCGGGCCTGCCCGGGCGGACACGGAGACGAGGGCTCGCCGAGACGTTGCGGGACGGGGCGCGACCAGGCGCGGGGCAGGGACGAGCAGCCAGGCGTGCTTGTTGCGCGGCAGCGCGTCCGCGACCGGCGCCGCTCGTGCCCGCTCGTGCCGTCCGGGGGGCAGCAGGACGGCGGGATCGTGTCACCGAGTCGCCGGAGCCGGCCGCCCCACCCCCGCGCACCGCGTCCCCCAAGGTCCGCTTCCTCCGGGAGCGCCGGTCGCAATCGGCCGTACCTGCGGGGGGTGCGCTTGACACAAAAATCGAACATCCATTCTCATGGAAGCTCAGGCGAGGCTCTAGAGGGTGGATTTCGACCCGTTTTGCGGGGAGGTGTCCCCCGGTTATCCACAGGCTGGGCCTGCGTCGGGGCGCATTGTCAGTGGCAGGCGTTAGCGTCTTTGACGTGAAGCGATCGACTCAAGCAAACCGGGTGGAACCCATGGCAGGAACCGACCGCGAGAAGGCGCTCGACGCCGCGCTCGCACAGATTGAACGGCAATTCGGCAAGGGCGCAGTCATGCGCATGGGCGAGCGGTCGAGGGAGCCCATCGAGGTCATCTCGACCGGATCGACCGCGCTCGACGTCGCCCTCGGCGTCGGTGGCCTGCCGCGCGGCCGCGTCGTGGAGATCTACGGACCGGAGTCTTCCGGTAAGACGACCCTGACCCTGCACGCCGTGGCCAACGCCCAGAAGGCCGGCGGCCAGGTCGCGTTCGTGGACGCGGAGCACGCCCTCGACCCCGAGTACGCGCGCAAGCTCGGCGTCGACATCGACAACCTGATCCTCTCCCAGCCGGACAACGGCGAGCAGGCCCTGGAGATCGTGGACATGCTGGTCCGCTCCGGTGCCCTCGACCTCATCGTCATCGACTCCGTCGCCGCGCTCGTCCCGCGCGCGGAGATCGAGGGCGAGATGGGCGACAGCCACGTCGGTCTCCAGGCCCGGCTGATGAGCCAGGCGCTGCGGAAGATCACCAGCGCGCTCAACCAGTCCAAGACCACCGCGATCTTCATCAACCAGCTCCGCGAGAAGATCGGCGTGATGTTCGGCTCCCCGGAGACCACGACCGGTGGCCGCGCGCTGAAGTTCTACGCCTCGGTGCGTATCGACATCCGCCGCATCGAGACCCTGAAGGACGGCACCGAGGCGGTCGGCAACCGCACCCGCTGCAAGGTCGTCAAGAACAAGGTCGCGCCGCCCTTCAAGCAGGCCGAGTTCGACATCCTCTACGGCCAGGGCATCAGCCGCGAGGGCGGTCTGATCGACATGGGCGTGGAGCACGGCTTCGTCCGCAAGGCCGGCGCCTGGTACACGTACGAGGGCGACCAGCTCGGCCAGGGCAAGGAGAACGCGCGCAACTTCCTGAAGGACAACCCCGACCTGGCCAACGAGATCGAGAAGAAGATCAAGGAGAAGCTGGGCGTGGGGGTCCGGCCGGAGGAGCCCGCCGCCGAGCCCGGCGCAGACGCGGCGGTCACCGCCGCGGCCGACGACGACGCCAAGACGGCGCCCGCCGCCAAGGCCGCCAAGCCCAAGGCCGCCGCAGCCAAGAGCTGACCCGTGACACGACGAACCGACTGGGCCGAGTACGAGTACGCCACCCCCGGTGCCCCACGGGGGAGGGGCACCGGGGGCTGCCCGGACTCCGCGCCGGACGGTGACGACGGACACCGGACCGACGGGTACCGCGAGTACGGCGGGCTCGGAGGCTACGGCGCGCACGGAGAGTTCAGCGAGTACGGCGAGTCCGACGCCCCCGGCGAGCGCCGCGGCAGCGGTGGTTACGAGGGCGACGGCGGAGCCCGCCGGGGCGGCAAGGGCGGCCGGAGCCGGCGGCGGCGCGGCTTCGGGGACGCGCCCGGGGAGGACGAAGGCACCCCTTCCTCGTCGAGGGCCGAGCGGGGGGAGTCTTCAGGGGACCCGGCTGAGCGGGCACGGGCGATCTGCCTGCGCCTGCTCACCGGGACCCCGCGCACCCGCAAGCAACTCGCCGACGCCCTGCGCAAGCGGGAGATCCCCGAGGACGTGGTCGAGGAGGTGCTGTCGCGGTTCGAGGAGGTCGGACTGATCGACGACGGCGCGTTCGCGGACGCCTGGGTGGAGTCCCGGCACCACGGCCGCGGGCTCGCCCGTCGGGCACTCGCCCGGGAGCTGCGTACCAAGGGAGTGGACTCGGCGCTGATCGACGAGGCCGTCGGTCAGTTGGACACCGAGCAGGAGGAGGCGACCGCCCGCGAGTTGGTCGACCGCAAACTGCGTGCCACCCGCGGCCTCGACCGCGACAAGCGGCTCCGCCGCCTCGCCGGCATGCTCGCCCGCAAGGGTTATCCCGAGGGCATGGCCCTCCGCGTCGTCCGCCAGGCCCTGGAGGAAGAGGGCGAGGACACCGAGTTCCTGGGGGACGCGGACATCTGAGGCCCCCTGGGCGGGGTTCTCTCGGCCGGCCCGACGGTGGCAGCACACGTCGGGACGGCTCGTGGGTCTCCCGCGGTGGGGTTAGCCCCCGTTGCAGACGCCGGTCCGCCGCAGTGCTGTGCCGGGCCCGTCCGGGCGAGTCTGGAGGCACGCTGCGGGCCACGGCACGGACACACCGGCCGGGGCCCGGACGCGTACGACACCGCCGACGCGTACAACAGAAGAGAGCCCGCCCCGATGATGCTGCGTTACGCCCTCCAGACAGTGCGCGCCCGGAAAGCGGGCTTTCTCGGTGCCTTCCTCGCCCTGATGTGCGCCGCCGCTCTGATCACGGCCTGCGGCACCCTCCTCGACACCGGCCTGCGCGGCACCATCCGCACCGAGCGCTACGCCGCCGCCCCCGTCGTGGTCACCAAAGACCCGTACGTCCACCAGACCACCGTCAAGCACAAAAAGGGCAAGACCAAGGTGAAGCACAAGGCGAAACCCATCGCCGAGCGCGCCTGGGTCGACGAGGGACTGCGCAGCCGACTCGCCAGCGTCCCCGGAGTGTTTCGGGTCGTGCCCGAACTCACCTTCCTCGCCCTGCCGTTGACCCCGTCCGGGACCGGCGGGCGTACCGCCTACGGACACGCCTGGGACTCCGCCGCGCTCACGCCGTACCGGCTGACCGCGGGCAGCGCGCCCCGGTCCGACGGTGAACTGGTCGTCGACGACTACCTCGCCGCACGCGCCCGGTTGCACATCGGCGACCGGCTCACCGTGCAGTCCACCCGGGCCCCGCGCAGCTACCGGGTCACCGGTATCGCCGCCCCCGCCACCGCCGTACGCCACCAGACGTCCCTCTTCTTCTCGGCCGCCGAGGCCCGCCGGCTGGCCGGGCGTCCGGGGCAGGTCAGCGCGTTCGGGGTGCTGCCGGTCCGGGGGACGGATCCCGGACGGGTGCGGCAGGCCGTGGCGGCGGTGCTTGACGGCACCTCCGTCCAGGTCGCGGGTGGCGACGCCCGGGGACCCGTCGAGTTCCTGGACGCGGCGAGCGCCCGCACCCGGCTGGTCAGCATGGGCGGTGCCATGGGCGGCACCGCGCTGCTGGTGGCGGTGCTCGTGGTCGTCGGCACCTTCGGACTCACCGTGCAGCAGCGCCACCGGGAACTCGCCCTGCTCCGCGCCATCGCCGCCACGCCCGGGCAGATCCGCGCGCTGCTCGGCCGGGAGGCGCTGATCGTCGGCGCGGCGGCGGGCACCGTGGGCGCGCTGCTCGGGCTGCCGCTCGGCGGCGCGCTGTATGCCAGGTTCGTCGCCCTGGGCGCCGTACCCGCCACGCTCGAACGCACCGTCAGTGTCTTCCCGCCGCTGGCCGCGCTCGCCGCCACCGTGTTCGGCGCCTGGGCCGCGGCCCGGATCGCCTCCCGCAGGATCGCCCGCATCCGCCCGACCGAGGCTCTGGCCGAGGCCAGGATCGTACCCGGTCGTCCCGCGTGGGGCCGGACCGCGGCAGGGTTGCTGCTTCTCGCCGGCGCCGCCGTCCTCGTCGTCGTCCTCACCTCCCTGCGCACCGAGCCCGCCTCGACTCCCGTGACGTTCCTCGCCGTCGTCGTCCTGTCCACCTCCGTCGCCCTGCTCGGCCCGCTCCTCGTCAAGGCGGCCGCCCTGCTGCTCGCCGGCCCGCTCCGGCTCACCGGTCACGGCGGCCGCCTCGCCACCGCCAACCTGCGCGGCAACGCCGCCCGGATGGCCTCCGTCGTCACCCCCCTCACCCTGCTCGTCGGCATGACCTGCACCGTGCTGTTCGTCCAGTCCACCCTCGGCGACGCCGCCCGCGCCCAGGTCCGCGACGGGGTCCGGGCCGACTGGGTCGTCGCCGCGCAGGGGCCCGGCGTCCCCCACGAGGCCGCCCAGCGGCTGCGCGCGGCGCACGACACCGTCACCGAGGTCGTCCGCACGACCGTGCGCATCGGTCTCGACAAGTACCCGGCGCAGGGTGTCACCCCGGCCGGTCCGACCCGTACCTGGGACCCGGACGTCACCGCCGGCTCCCTCGACCGGCTCGGCCCGGACACGGTCGCCGTCAGCCGACTGGCCGCCGATCAGCACCACTTGGCGCCTGGCAGCACCCTGAAACTCACCCTCGGCGACGGCACGCCCGCCGCGCTCACCGTCGCCGCCGTCTACGCCCGGGGTCTGGGCTTCGGCGATCTCACCTTCGCCCACGATCTCCTCGCCCGGCACGTCGACAACCCGCTCGCCTCCTCCGTCCTCGTCAGCACAGCCCGTACACAGACACAACTCGCGACTACGCTCCGTGAGTTCCCGGGGTTGCGAATTTTCTCCCCGGCCGACGCCGACGCCCTCCAGGCAGACCGGCAACAGACGAACGCCAAGGTCAATTACCTCGCCATGGGGCTGGTACTGGCCTTCACCGCCATCGCCGTCGTCAACACGCTCGCCATGTCGGTGGCGGAGCATGTCCGGGAGTTCGCCCTGCTCCGGCTCGCCGGGGCGACCCGCCGCCAGGTGCTGCGCATGCTGCGCACCGAGGTGCTGAGCCTGCTGCTCCTCGCCACCTCGCTCGGCAGCGGGATCGCCCTCGCCGTGCTCACGGCGTTCAGCGTCGGCATGACCGGCCGGGCCGCGCCCACGGTCACGCCCCTGCTCCATCTCACCGTCGTCGCGGTGGCCGGTCTGCTCGCGCTCGTCGGCAGCGCGGTCCCGGGGCGGGCGGCGCTGCGGGTGCGGGCGGTGACGGTGGCCACCGCCCGGGAGTAGCACCCAGGAGCAGGGGCGGCCGTCGTCAGCGCGCCGGCGGCTCCACCGGCAACCCCTGCGCCCGCCACGCCTGGAAGCCGCCGACCAGGTCGGTCGCCCGGTGCAGGCCCAGTTGGTGCAGGGAGGCGGCGGCGAGACTGGAGGCGTAGCCCTCGTTGCAGAGGACCACGACGCGCAGGTCGTGGCCGGTGGCCTCGGGGACGCGGTGACTGCCCCGAGGATCGAGGCGCCACTCCAGTTCGTTGCGCTCGATGACGAGAGCGCCGGGGATCAGCCCGTCCCGCTCGCGCAGGGCCGCGTACCGGATGTCCACCAGCAGCGCCGCCCCGGTGCGCGCCGCCTCGTGCGCCTCATGTGCCTCGATACGCCGGTAGCCCGCGCGCACCCGCTCCAGCAACGCGTCGATGGCGAGCGGCCGTTCGCCCGCGTCCGCCGCCGGGCCGGTGCCGCCCGCCGGGGTCCCCTCCGTGCCGCTCACTGCCAGTCCTCCGGCCGCTCCACCTGCTCCAGGCGCAGTACCTGACCCGTGCGGCTGTAGCGGCGGATACGGGGAAGGGGCGGGTGGTAGGCGTGGACGGAGATCGCGTGCTCGGTGCGGGACGTGTTGAGGACCTCGTGGACGTGGTGGCGGCCGAAGGCGCGGCCCTCGCCGGCGGGGAGGCGGCGTACGCGGTCGACGCCCTCGGAGAGTTCCAGGGTCTGCCAGCCGTCGGTGGGCAGCCGGGCGGCGAGCGAGTGCTCCTTGAGCTCGCCCGAGGCCGTGACGAACGCGCCGACCGACTCGGCGTGGTCGTGCCAGCCGGTACCGGTGCCCGGCGGCCAGCCGATCAGCCAGGCCTCGCTGCCGCCCGGCCCCTCCAGCCGCACCCAGGTACGGCCGTCCGGGTCGAGCGGAAGGGAGGCGATCAGCGCGGCGTCGGTGGCCGTACGCCGGGCGAAGGCGAGCAGGTCCGCCTGGGTGGGCGCCGAACGGGCGCCGGGCGAGGCAGGAGGCACGGATGCAGCGGCAGGGGACGCGGAAGCAGGGGAGACAGACACGAGCACCGTCCTGGAAGTTCGCGGAAACGGGCGCACGACGGCGCCCGGAGAGGGAGGGGGAGCGAATTCAGCAGGACGGACGACACACACAGCCCGCGTAGCGGACGAGGTCCATGTGGACCCTCCGCCACAGGCGCACACAGGTGTCGGTCATGGTCCGGAGTACAGCATGCGCGTGCACTCCGGTCAACTCACCGTCACCATGTGGACAGAGCGTGATCGGCGTACGGGTCAGCGCGCGCCGGAGGCGGCCTCCGCCTCCTCCTTCACCGCGCCGCCCACCGCCGCCTCCGCCGCCGAGTACAGGGCGGCCGGACGGACCCCGCTCAGCGCCGTGACCAGGTGGCCGTCGGGGCGTACGAGCAGCACGCTGTGCGCCGGCGCACCCGGGTAGTCCTCGGCGACCAGCAACTCGGCCGGGTGCGGCAGCGCGGTCACGGCCGCCGCGAGCCGGGGCATCACCCCGGCTGACATCCAGTGCTTGCGGTCCCACACGCCCGTGCCCGGCGCGATCAGCACGACGAGCAGGGCACCGCGGCCGAGACGGTCGCGCAGCCGGACGCACGAGCCGTCCTCCGCGGTGACCCGGACGTCGGTGATCTGCGCGCCGGGTGCGGTCCCGACCGGGATCCGGCCCTCCAGCGGCGGGGGCGCGAGCGGCGAGTCGGCGTACGTCCCCGGTGCGCCGAGCGCTCCGCGCCCCAAGTGGCCGTCGGCCAGCAGCGCATCGTGGCCCCGGGCCGTGCCCGGCACCATCTGGCGCAGCCCGCCTCCGCCGCGCAGCACCGGCAGTACCTGGTCGGCGGCGCGCAGCCGGGCGGAGACCGCGGCGCGCCGCTCGGTCTGATAGCTGTCCAGCAGCGTCTCGTGGTGCCCGTGGTGCCAGGCCGGGGCCAGCTTCCAGGCGAGGTTGTCGGCGTCCCTCAGGCCCTCGTCGAGTCCCTGGGTGCCGAGCGCGCCGAGCAGATGCGCGGCGTCCCCGGCGAGGAGGACCCGGCCCGCGCGCCAGCGGCGGGCCAGCCGGTGGTGCACGGTGTGGACACCGGTGTCGAGCAGGTCGTACGGCGGTGTGGTGCCGTCCGTCCAGCCCGCGAGCGTCTCGCGGATCCGGGCCACCAGGGTCTCGGGCGTGACCAGGTCCCTGCCGGGCGGCAGCAGCCAGTCCAGGCGCCACACGCCGTCCGGGAGGGGGCGGGCGGTCACCTCCACGGCCGAGGGCCCGGACTGCCGCCACGGCGGCGTCCGATGGATCAACGCTCGGCCCTCCCACGGAAGTTCCGCGCGCAGCGCGGCGACCGCGTGCCGCTCCACCGCCGTACGGCCCGGGAAGCGGATGTCCTGGAGTTTGCGCACCGTGGAACGCGGGCCGTCGCAGCCGACCAGGTAACTGCCGCGCCACCAGGTGCCCTTGGGGCCGCGGGAGTGCGCGGTGATGCCGGAACGGTCCTGCTCGATCGCGTCCAGGCGGCTGTCCACGGCCATTTTCACCAGGGGATCGTCGGCGACGGCCGTGCGCAGGGCGGCGGTGAGGACGTGCTGGGCGATGTGCAGCGGGGCGGCGGGGCCCCCCTCGGCGAAGTCGACCTCGCTCATCACCTGCTTGCGCCTGAGGGACCGCCATCCGGCCCAGCGCATGCCGTACGTGTCGAGCGGCACTCCCGTCAGCCGCTGCAGCAGCGCGGCCGTGTCCTCGCGCAGCACGACGGTGCGCGCCGGGCGGGGCTCGTCCTTGCCGGGGCCCTCGTCCAGGACGACGGACGGCACCTCCTGGCGGGCCAGCGCCAGGGCGAGCGTGAGCCCGACGGGCCCGGCTCCGACGACGATCACCGGGTCCACGGCGTGGCGCCCCCTGCCCGCAGCGGTGCCTCGACGGACGGCGGTGAACAAGAAGGTGAAGCGGGGTGCACGATCACAGAACGTATGCAACCCATTGGCAGAGTTTGCGTCAAGCGACAAGGGGCAGTGGCGATCATGCCACTGCCCCAGGGGCCCGTACGGGTGAGTGCCGAGGTGTCAGGCGGCGCTGCCGGTACCGACGGTGCCACCCACCGCGGCCGGATTCAGCTCCTCCAGCTCCTCCGCGCCGAGCACCGCGCCCGTGCTGCGCCTGCTGCGCCGCAGCCGGCGCTCCAGCCAGCTCGCGAAGGAGGTCAGGGCGAAGTTGAGCACGATGTAGATGACGGCGACGACGACGAAGCTGGCGATGACGTTCGCGTAGTTGGCCGCGAGCGTGCCGCGGTTGTTGAGCAGCTCGGGGAAGCCGAGCATCACGCCGCCCAGCGCGGTGTCCTTCACGATGACCACGAGCTGGCTGACGATGGCCGGCAGCATCACGGTGACCGCCTGCGGGAGCAGGATGCTGGTCATCGTCTGCCCCTTGCGCAGACCGATCGCGTACGCCGCCTCCGTCTGGCCCTTGGGCAGGGCCAGGATGCCGGCCCGTACGACCTCGGCGAGCACCGAGGCGTTGTAGAGCACCAGGCCGGTGACCACCGCGTACAGGGGCCGGTCGTCGCTGCTGACCTGTGTGTAGAGGTTGTAGAACTCGCTGGCGAACAGCATCAGCAGCAGCACCGGGATCGCCCGGAAGAACTCGACCACCACGCTCGCCACCGCGCGCACCCAGCGGTGGTCCGACAGCCTGGCTATGCCGAAGACGGCGCCGAGCGGCAGGGCGATGACCATGGACAGCGCCGCGGCCTTGAGGGTGTTGCCGAGTCCGGGCAGCAGGTACGTGGTCCAGGCCTCGGACGTGGTGAACGGCTGCCACAGAGCCCACTTCAGCTGCTGCTTGTCGTCCAGCGTCGTCCAGACCCACCAGACCAGCGCGGCCAGCAGGACGAGGAAGACGACGGACAGGAGCGCGTTGCGCCGCCTGGCGCGGGGGCCGGGCGTGTCGTAGAGGACGGAACTCATCGCTTCACCGCCAGTCGCTTGCCGAGCCAGCCCAGGAGCAGGCCGACCGGCAGGGTCAGGACCACGAAGCCGAGGGCGAAGACGGCGCCGATCGCCAGGGTCTGGGCCTCGTTCTCGATCATGGTCTTCATCAGGGTCGCGGCCTCGGCGACGCCGATGGCGGCCGCGACGGTGGTGTTCTTGGCCAGCGCGATCAGGACGTTGGCGAGCGGACCGACGACCGCGCGGAACGCCTGTGGCAGCACGATCAGGCGCAGGGTCTGGCCGAAGTTCAGCCCGATCGCGCGGGCCGCCTCGGCCTGGCCGAGGGGCACGGTGTTGATGCCCGAGCGCAGCGCCTCGCAGACGAACGCGGCGGTGTAGGCGATGAGACCGAGGACCGCCAGGCGGAAGCCCTGGATCTTGAAGTCGGAGGCACCCAGCGTCACTCCGAAGACGTCGGCGAGACCCAGCGAGGTGAACAGGATGATGATCGTCAGCGGGATGTTGCGGACGATGTTCACGTAGGCGGTGCCGAAGCCGCGCATGACCGGGACCGGGCTGACCCGCATCGCGGCCAGCAGGGTGCCCCAGACGAGGGAGCCGACCGCGGAGAGGACGGTGAGTTTCACCGTCATCCAGAACGCCCCGAGGACGTCGTAACCAGAAAGAAAGTCGAACACGATCTCCCGCGCTTCCGGGTGTGTGGCGTACGTGGAGGGCGGGGCGCGCCGCCGGGAGAGCGGCGGCGGCGCGCCTTGGTGACCCTGCGTCACCCGCCGGAGTCAGCGCCGGCGGAGTTCCGCGTTACTTGACGATCTGGCCGATCTTCGGCGCGGGCTCGTTCTTGTAGTTCGCCGGGCCGAAGTCCTTCTTCACCGCGGCGTCCCAGGAGCCGTCGCTGACCATCTTCTCCAGCGCCTTGTTGATCTTGTCGAGGGTGGCGGAGTCGCCCTTCTTGACGCCGATGCCGTAGTTCTCGTTGCTCAGCTTCAGACCGGCGAGCTTGAACTGGCCCTTGTACTTGTCCTGCGCGGCGTAGCCCGCGAGGATCGAGTCGTCGGTGGTCACCGCGTCCACCGCGCCGCTCTGCAGGCCCGCCATGCACTCCGAGTAGGAGCTGTACTCCCTCAGGTTGGCCTTCGGGGCGATCGTCTGCTGGATGTGCTGCGCCGGGGTGGAGCCGGTCACGGAACACAGCTTCTTCTGGTTGAGGTCCGTGCCCTTGGCGATCGTCGAGTCCTTCTTGACCAGCAGGTCCTGGTGGGCCAGCAGGTACGGACCGGCGAAGTCGACCTTCTGCTTGCGCTCGTCGGTGATCGAGTAGGTGGCGGCGATGAACTTCACGTCGCCGCGCTGGAGCGCGTTCTCACGGTCGGCGCTCTTCGTCTCCACGAACTGGATCTGGTCCGGCTTGTAACCGAGCTGCTTGGCCACGTACGTGGCCACGTCCACGTCGAAGCCCGAGAAGGAGCCGTCGGGCTGCTTCAGGCCGAGACCGGGCTGGTCGAACTTGATGCCGATCTTGATCTTGTTGCCGTCCGAGGCGCTGTTCGAGTTCTTGCCGCCGCAGGCGGTGGCGCCCACCGTGAGGGCGAGAACGGCGGCCGAAGCGGCGGTGACCTTGCGGAGCTTCATCGTGAACTTCCTTTGCGTGGAGGAGAGATCGAGGTCCGTGCGGGGCGGGTGGTCGGCACCGCCCGAGCGGCGCGCCCTCAGTGGTGCAGGATCTTGGACAGGAAGTCCTTGGCCCGGTCGCTGCGCGGGTTGCTGAAGAACTGCTCGGGCGTGGCCTGTTCGACGATCCGGCCGTCGGCCATGAAGACGACGCGGTTCGCGGCCGAGCGCGCGAATCCCATCTCGTGGGTGACGACGATCATCGTCATGCCCTCACGGGCGAGCTGCTGCATGACCTCGAGGACCTCGTTGATCATCTCGGGGTCGAGGGCCGAGGTCGGCTCGTCGAAGAGCATGACCTTCGGGCCCATCGCCAGCGCCCGCGCGATCGCCACGCGCTGCTGCTGACCGCCGGACAGCTGGGCGGGGTACTTGTCGGCCTGGGTGCCCACCCCGACCCGGTCGAGCAGCGCCCGGGCCTTCTCCTCCGCCTGCTGCTTCTCCGCCTTGCGGACCTTGAGCTGGCCCAGCATCACGTTCTCGAGCACGGTCTTGTGCGCGAAGAGGTTGAAGGACTGGAACACCATCCCGACGTCCGCCCGCAGCCGGGCCAGCTCCTTGCCCTCCTGGGGCAGGGGCTTTCCGTCGATCGTGATGGTGCCGGAGTCGATCGTCTCCAGGCGGTTGATCGTGCGGCACAGAGTCGACTTTCCGGACCCCGAGGGCCCGATGACCACGACGACCTCGCCGCGGGCGATCGTCAGGTCGATGTCCTGGAGCACGTGCAACGCGCCGAAGTGCTTGTTGACGCTCTTCAGCACGACCAGTTCGTCGGACGTGACCGTGTCTTCCTTGGTCAGCGCTGCTTCGGTCATCGCTCTCGGGCTCCGTCCTGCTCGGTTTCGGAGGACAGTAATGAGCCGCTGTGACCTGCGTCATCACATCTGAGGGAGATCTGAGCATCACGATCCGATAGCAAACGGACACGTGTCGTAGCACATGTTCCCCGCGCGCGTATCGGCCGGATAACGGAAGCGACAGGCAACCGGAACCCTCTTGACGCCGTCCTTGTCCATCGGCGTCACTGCCATGGTGCACGCGCGCGTGCACCTACAAGACGCACGGGAACCGACACCGTACGACCGCTGAACCGGAGGGGGCCGGGATGAGACTGCTGCTCGTCGAGGACGACAACCACGTCGCCGCGGCCCTGTCCGCCGTCCTTGCGCGGCACGGCTTCGAGGTCACGCACGCGCGTAGCGGCGAGGAAGCCCTCCAGGCGCTCGTCCCCGAGAGCGACGGTTTCGGTGTCGTCCTGCTCGACCTCGGCCTGCCCGACCAGGACGGATACGAGGTCTGCGGCAAGATCCGCAAGCGCACCGGCACCCCGGTGATCATGGTCACCGCACGCTCCGACGTGCGCTCGCGCATCCACGGGCTCAACCTCGGCGCCGACGACTACGTCGTGAAGCCGTACGACACCGGGGAACTGCTCGCCCGGATCCACGCCGTCAGCCGGCGCACCGCCCACGAGGACGCGGGGCCCGGCGGCGACGGCTCGCTGCTGCTCGGCGCCGTGCGCATAGAACTGCCCACCCGCCAGGTCACCGTGGGCGGTTCGGTCGTCCAGCTGACCCGCAAGGAGTTCGACCTGCTCGCCCTGCTCGCGCAGCGTCCGGGCGTCGTCTTCCGGCGCGAGCAGATCATCAGCGAGGTATGGCGCACCAGTTGGGAGGGCACCGGCCGCACCCTGGAGGTGCACGTCGCCTCCCTGCGGGCCAAACTGCGCATGCCCGCGCTGATCGAGACCGTACGCGGCGTCGGCTACCGGCTCGTCGCGCCGGCCGCCTAGCGGGGCCGGGTGCGCGCACGTCTGCTGCCGCTGCTCATCGTCCTGATGGCGGCCGTACTCCTCGCTCTCGGCCTGCCGCTCGCCATCAGCGTGGCCGCCGCCGAGCAGCAGAAGGTCGTGGTCGACCGGATCGACGACACGGCGCGCTTCGCCGCGCTCGCCCAGTTCGTCACCGGCGGCCCCAGCGGATCCCGCCGGACGGGCACGGACGAGCGCCTGGAGGCGCTGCGCAGCGAACTCGACAGCTACTACGGCGTCTACGGCATCAAGGCCGGTGTCTTCTACCGCAACAGCTCCGCCATGGCCAACGCCCCCGGCGACTGGTTCGTACCGCCGAAGGGGGAAGTCCGGGACGCGTTCGAGGAGGCGCTGCTCAGCCGGCGCAGCCACGACCCGCGGCAGGCGTGGCCCTGGCAGCGCAGCCGGCTGGTCGTCGCCTCGCCGGTGATCCGGGACGGGGACGTCGTGGCGGTCGTGGTCACCGACTCTCCCACCGGGCAGATGCGGTCACGGATCCTCCACAGCTGGCTGCTCATCGCGGCCGGCGAGAGCGCGGCGATGCTGCTGGCCGTCGGAGCGGCGCTACGGCTCACCGGCTGGGTGCTCAGACCGGTCCGCGTCCTGGACGCCACCACCCACGACATCGCCACCGGGCGCCTGAAGTCCCGGGTCGCGGCGGCCGGCGGACCGCCGGAACTCAGAAGGCTGGCCCGGTCGTTCAACGAGATGGCGGACAACGTCGAGGACGTGCTGGAGCAGCAGCGCGCCTTCGTCGCCGACGCCTCGCACCAGCTGCGCAACCCGCTCTCGGCGCTGCTGCTGCGCATCGAACTGCTCGCCCTCGAACTCCCCGAGGGCAACGAGGAGATCGCCTCGGTCCGTACCGAGGGCAAGCGTCTCGCGCAGGTGCTGGACGACCTGCTCGACCTCGCGCTGGCCGAGCACGCCGAGGCGGACCTGAGCCTGACCGACGTCGGTGCGCTCGCCGAGGAGCGGCTGGCCGCGTGGTCACCGGCCGCCGACGCGAAGGGCGTCCGGCTGACCGGGGAGTGTCCGCCCACGACCGGCTGGGCCGACCCGATCACCCTGTCCAGCGCCCTGGACGCGGTGATCGACAACGCCGTGAAGTTCACCCCCGAGGGCGGCACGGTGGCGGTCACCGTGGCGGCCGACGGCGACACCTGCATGGCCGTGGTGACCGACACCGGTCCCGGCCTCACCGAGGAGGAACTCGCGCGCGTGGGTGACCGCTTCTGGCGCAGCGGCCGCCACCAGAACATCAAGGGCTCGGGCCTCGGCCTGTCCATCACGCACGCGTTGCTCACGGCGGGCGGCGGCTCGATCACCTACGACCACCACGAACCGGGCGGTCTCCGCGTGACGGTGCGGGTGCCGCGGCAGGGGGAGCACTGAGGGGGCGGACTCCGGCGTACCCGCCCCGCTCCGGCCGCCTTACGGCTTCACCGAGCGGTAGTACCGGCGGGCGCCCTCCTGGAGGTACAGCGGGTCCGTGTAGATCGCGGTGCGCAGGTCGACCAGTTGGGCGCTGTGGACGTGGGCACCGATGCCGTCGCGGCTCTTGATGACCGTGCGGGTCAGCCACTCGGTCAGTCGCGGGTCCACGTCCGCGCGGGTGATCAGGAGGTTGGCGACGGCGATCGTCGGCACCCCGCTGCCCTGCTGCACGACGGGGTAGGCCGACTCGGGGATGCTGGTGGCCCGGTAGTAGCGGTTCTCCTGGCCCTCGTCGTGCAGCTTGGCGACGAGGCCGCCGTCGATCGGCACGAACGTGAACGCGGCCTTCTTGGCCAGCCCGACCAGCCCCTTGGTGGGCAGTCCGCCGGACCAGAAGAACGCGTCGATCTTGTTCTGCCGCAGCCGCTCGGGCCCGGTGTCGATGCCGTCACCGGCCGGAGTGATGTCCCGGTGCGGGTCGATGCCGGCTGCCTTGAGCACCCGGTCGGCGATCAGCCGGACCCCGGAGTCCGGCAGCCCGGTCGCCACCCGCTTGTGCCGCAGGTCCGCCACGCTGCGGATGTCCGAGTCACTGCGCACGATGAGATGCACGTAGTCGTCGTAGAGCCGGGCCACCCCGCGCAGCCGCCCGGCGCCGCTGCCGTGCGCCAGCTCGTACGTCTCCACCGCGTCGGCCGCCGCGATGGTGAAGTCGGCCTTGCCCGTCGCCACCCGCTGCACGTTCTCCTGCGAACCGGCGCTGCCGAGCAGTTCGACCTTCAGCCCGGGCATGTCCTTGGCCAGCTCGGTGCGCAGCCGCTCGCCGTACTCCTGGTAGACCCCCGAGGACGTGCCCGTGCTGAAGACGATCGTCCCGCTCGGCGGCCTCTCGCCCAGGGGCAGCAGCCACCACAGCAGCAGCCCGAGCAGCACGGCCCCGGCGGCCGCGACCGGCAGCGCCCGGCGCCTGCCGAGCCGGGGGAACACCTTCGACATGCGGCGATCCTGCCAGCCCGGGCACGCCCGTGACCAGGGCCGCGGTCACTCCCCGGGCGACGAGGAGGGCACGGGCGCTGTCAGTGGCGGCCGTTAGGGTCGACGCATGAGCACTTCACCCGCCGACCTCGTCCGTGAGTTCCACCATGCCTTCGGCCTCGACGCCCGCAGCACGCCGGCGGAGGTGGACCCCCAACTGGCCGCGCACCGCGGGATACTGCTCGCCGAGGAGGCCGCGGAGGTCGCCGAGGTCGCGGTCGACGGCCCGCTGGACAAGCTCGCGCACGAACTGGCCGATGTGGTCTACGTCGCGTACGGCACGGCGCTCGTCCACGGCATCGACCTCGACCAGGTGATCGCCGAGATCCACCGCGCCAACATGAGCAAGATCGGCCCGGACGGGCAGGTCGCCCGCCGGGCCGACGGCAAGGTCCTCAAGGGTGAGCACTACCGCGCCCCGGACGTGTCGGCCGTACTGCGCGGCCAGGGCTGGATACCGGCGGAGCCGGGCGCCGAGGGGTCCTAGGAAGTCTTCAGGGTGCCGCCCGCCAGCTTCCACTCGCGGTGCAGCGCGCCCAGCGGGATGTCCCGGTGGACGATCGGCGTGCCGAACACGGACAGCTGGAGCCGCAGCGTCCCGGACAGATCGACGCCGCCGTACACGCGCCAGGCCATCGAGGCCTTCACCCCGCCCGTGCCGGCGGAGGGCGAGCCGGCGCGGGACGAGGCGGTGGCCGTGCCGGAGGCCTCGCCGCGCAGGTAGGGGGCCAGGTCGGCGGTGACGCCGACGGCGCCGTAGAGGCCGACGGAGGCCTCGGCGCCGAGCGCCGTCTTCAGGGACCCCGCGGTGGTGACGGACGCGCGTACGGGGGTGCCCGTCATGTCCGAGGAGCTGACCGGCGTCCAGCCCTTGGCGGGGCCGAAGGTGCCGCCCGCCGTGAAGGCGCCCTTGAGGCTCTGCTCGACGTCGACGGTGACGTGTCCGTCACCGCTGAGCTGGACGTAACAGGTCAGGTCGAGGTTGACGACGACGGGGACCGGGCCGATCTGGAGGACGGGGTCGGCGTGCAGCGTGGCGAACGGGATCCGCAGCGGCGCGCCGGTCGTCGCGGCGGCCCGGCCCCCGACCGACCAGCCGGAGGTCCAGCGACCGGACACGCCGAGGTACGCCGACCCGGGTGTCACGCCGGTGCCGGTGCCGCCGTAGGCGAAGTCGACCCGCGGGGCGACCTGCACGAAGCCGTGCACCGAGGCACCGGCCGACACCGGGGCGTCCTTCGCCGTCGGCACCGCGGTGCTCACGTCGAGCCGGAGACTGCCGAGCGGCACCGTCGCGCCCTTCGGGCCGACGTGCACGTCACCGGCCTTGGCCCAGGACACCTTCACGCCGGGCAGCAGCTTCTCGACGGCGAAGGACGCGGGATCGACCGGCACGGCGCCTTTCGCGGTGGCGTCACCGAGCAGCGCGTTCAGCGTGGCCGGTTCCGTCTGCACCTGCGTGCCCCGGTCCGTCTCGCCGATCACCCTGGTGACCTTGGCGAGCAGTCCGTGCGGCGCCCCGGGCGCGGGCGCGCTGGCGATCACGTCGCCCACGGCGGTCCGGTGCGCGACGCCCGGGGAACTGCCGGAAGGAGCGGGGGAGGTCGAGGGGGCTGCGGTCGAACTCCCGTGTGAGGGCGGCTCGTCGGACAGTACGGCCCGTCGTGTGCGGCTGTCGTACGAGCTGACGGCGAGCGTGGTCCGGTGCGCGCGCTGCCCGCTGCCCGGCGGGCCCGCCGTGGCGGTCGCGGGGGCGGCGGGAGCGGCGGCGACGGCGAGTGAGCGGTCCGTGCCGTCGGCGGCACGGTCGATGGCCGTGGACGGCTGTCCGCGTCCGGCGGCCGACGCCGGTGCGGCCTGCGGTGCGGAGGAGGAGCAGGCCGTGGCGAGAAAGAGGGTGGTCACGGCGAGGGCGGGCAGCAGGGCGTGCCTGTGCCTCGTGCGTCTGCGCAAGGTCGGTCCTGGATGCAGTGGGGGGTGGCAGAGAGATGCCGGCGGGCGGGTTGCCCAGCGGTCGTACCGGCCGGTAACTCGATGTCGAACCATGAGCATGCCACGCCGCATCCATCACGCCCTCACCGTGTGGCCACAACTGAACGTGAGCTGTGACACGGCGTGTTCGGGCCATCCATGGCCGAAGTGCTCCCGTGCGCACGGGTGTTGCGGATGGCCGCCGTCCCCGGGGCGGACGGCGGCCGCCCCGGGGCTCCGTAACGGGCCGGGGCTCAGCGGCCGTCGAGCCCGGCCCCGCCGAGCCGGGTCAGCAGCCCCGACAGCAGCGCGACGTCCTCACCGCTCCACGTCCGGGCGGCGAAGACCTCGGCGGCGGTCTCCTCGGCCGTGGCGCGCATCTCCGTCAGCCGCCCGCGGCCCGTCGGGGTCAGCGACGCGTAGGCCACGCGCGCGTCGCGGGCGTCCGGCTCGCGGGTCACCAGCCCCATCCGCTCCAGCGGGGCCAGCCCGCGCGTGACCCCGGAGGCGGTCAGGCCCAGCGCCTCGGCGAGATCGACCCGGCGCATCCGTCCGCCGGGCGCCTGTCCCAGCCGCAGCAGCAGGGTGAAGTCGACGAGGCTCATCCCGTGCAGCCCGCTCAGCCGGGAGTCGAAGCGCCGTACGAGCGCCGCCTGCGCCCTGACCAGGCGCAGGGCCGCGTCGAGGGTGTCACTCATCGCCGCCCCGCTCCCTCCGCAGGCCATTGCTGGATCCTTGAGTACTCAAGTTCATGCTCCGTCGAAACGCGCCGCGCGCCGCTGGCGCTTGCCCATCGGGGCCTGGGAGAGGTCCTCGGCACTGGAGCGCAGGTTCTTGAAGCCGTAGCCGCGCTCGCTCAGCCAGGCCCGCGCCGCCTCCTCGGCCCGCTCGGTCGCCTCCAGGATGTCCTCCTCTTCCTCGCCGGTGTCGCTGAAGCGGAAGACGAAGGCGGGGCGGGCGGCGATGTCGTAGGTGAGGCTGCCCTCGGGCGTGAACGCGGCGCGCAGCACGTCGTGTGCCGCGGCGTCGGCCAGCAGGGCGGCCCGCTGCGCGTCCGTGAGGCCGTCGAAGGCGCCGCGGACGGTGATCCGGAACGTACGTGTGGTCATTGCGCGACCCTAGGCGCAGCGGACGCGCCCGCTCCACCCGGTTTCGGCTCCGGCCGGCCGGGAGGGCGCCGGCATCGCGGCCTCACCCGCACCCCGTCGGCCCGCCGATCCCGGTCGCCCCGGCCAGCGCCTACCCTTGACCCATGACCAGCAGCAGCGACCGGAGCCGGGCAGTGGACGTTCAGGGACCCAAGACCTACGAAGTGCGTACCTACGGGTGCCAGATGAACGTCCACGATTCCGAGCGATTGTCCGGGCTGCTGGAGGAGGCCGGGTACGTGCGGGCCCCGGAGGGCTCGGACGGCGACGCCGACGTCGTGGTCTTCAACACGTGCGCCGTCCGCGAGAACGCCGACAACCGGCTGTACGGCAACCTCGGCCGGCTCGCGCCGAGGAAGGCCTCGCGGCCCGGCATGCAGATCGCGGTCGGCGGCTGCCTCGCGCAGAAGGACCAGGACACCATCGTGCGGAAGGCGCCCTGGGTGGACGTCGTCTTCGGCACGCACAACATCGGCAAGCTGCCGGTGCTGCTGGAACGCGCGCGCGTGCAGCAGGAGGCCCAGGTCGAGATCGCCGAGTCGCTGGAGGCGTTCCCCTCGACGCTGCCGACCCGGCGCGAGAGCGCCTACGCGGCCTGGGTGTCGATCTCCGTCGGCTGCAACAACACCTGCACCTTCTGCATCGTCCCGGCCCTGCGCGGCAAGGAGAAGGACCGCCGTACCGGTGACATCCTCGCCGAGGTCGAGGCCCTGGTCGCCGAGGGCGTCTCGGAGATCACGCTGCTCGGCCAGAACGTCAACGCGTACGGCTCCGACATCGGCGACCGCGAGGCCTTCAGCAAGCTGCTGCGCGCCTGCGGCACGATCGAGGGCCTGGAGCGCGTCCGTTTCACGTCCCCGCACCCGCGCGACTTCACCGACGACGTGATCGCGGCCATGGCCGAGACCCCGAACGTGATGCCGCAGCTGCACATGCCGCTCCAGTCCGGCTCGGACACGGTCCTGAAGGCGATGCGCCGGTCCTACCGCCAGGAGCGCTACCTCGGGATCATCGAGAAGGTGCGGGCCGCCATCCCGCACGCGGCGATCACGACCGACATCATCGTGGGCTTCCCCGGCGAGACCGAGGCGGACTTCGAGGAGACCATGCGCGTCGTGCGCGAGGCCCGGTTCGCGCAGGCCTTCACCTTCCAGTACTCCAAGCGGCCCGGCACCCCCGCCGCGACCATGGACGACCAGATCCCCAAGGAGGTCGTCCAGGCGCGTTACGAGCGGCTGGTCGCCCTCCAGGAGGAGATCTCCTGGGACGAGAACAAGAAGCAGGTCGGCCGCACGCTGGAGCTGATGGTCGCCGAGGGCGAGGGCCGCAAGGACGGCACCACGCACCGCCTGTCCGGCCGCGCCCCCGACAACCGCCTGGTCCACTTCACCAAGCCGGACCAGGAGGTCCGCCCCGGCGACGTCGTCACGGTCGAGATCACCTACGCCGCCCCGCACCACCTCCTCGCCGAGGGCCCGGTCCTCTCCGTGCGCCGCACGCGCGCGGGTGACGCCTGGGAGAAGCGCAACGCTGCCGAGGCCGCCAAGCCGGCCGGCGTCATGCTGGGCCTGCCGAAGATCGGCGTCCCCGAGCCGCTGCCGGCCGCGGCGGGAAGCGGCTGCGGCTGCGACTGAGGGCCCGCCCCGACGAGGGGCGGCCGCCGTCCGGCGTACGCTGCCGGTCATGCTTGTCGCCGCCGCAGTCTGTCCCTGCCCGCCGCTGCTCGTACCCGAGGTCGCCGCGGGTGCCGCGCCCGAGCTGGACGTCGCCCGCTCGGCCTGCGCCGACGCGCTCGGCGTGCTCGCCGCCGCCCGCCCGGACCTCCTGGTGGTCGTCGGACCCGCCGAGCGGAGCGGGCGCGGTGCGTTCGCGCAGGGCACCCCGGGCTCCTTCCGCGGCTTCGGGGTCGACGTCGCCGTACGCCTGGGCCCGGCCACGGACGCCGTCCCCGAGCGCGAGCTGCCGCCGTCGCTCGCCGTCGGCGCATGGCTGCTGGAGCGGTCCGGCCGGGCGGACGCCCCGATCGAGGGACTCGGCGTCGGGGAGCCGCTGGCGCCCGAGCGGTGCCTCGCGACCGGGCGGGAGATCGGTGCCCGGGCCGGGCGGGTGGCGCTGCTGGTGATGGGAGACGCCAGCGCATGCCGCACGCTGAAGGCGCCGGGGTACCTGGACGAGCGGGCGGCCCCGTTCGACGCCGGGGTCGCGCGGGCGCTGGGCACGGCGGACCTGGCGGCCGTCCGGGCCTTGGACCCGGAGCTGGCCCACGAGCTGAAGGCCTCCGGCCGGGCCCCCTGGCAGGTCCTGGCCGGCGCCGCCGAGGGCGCGGACCTGGCCGGCGCGCTGCTCTACGAGGACGCGCCGTACGGCGTCGGGTACGTCGTCGCCACCTGGTCCTAGAACGTCCGATCCGGTACCGGGCCTGCCGCGGCACGTGCGAAGGCCCGCCGTACCCGTGAGACGGCGGACGGCCGGGAGCCGCTGGTGCCGCTCCACGACCGTCCGCCGGTGCCCGTGCCCCGTGCCGCAAGGGCGCCGTCCGCGGCCTCAGGAAGCCGTGGGCGGCTCCTGCGGCCGGGTGGGGGTCGCCGGGTCGGTCCCGTCCGTCTCGGGGCCGGTGCCCTCCTTGTGCGCGAGGCGGTCGACGGCCTCCTTGGCCTTGCCCGTGCCCGCGTGGATCTTGTCGCTGTACTTGCCCTTGGTCCGCTCGTCGACGGCCTTGGCGGCCTTGTCGATGCCGTGCGTGACCTTGTCCCCGTGCTGTCGCGCGAGGTCCGACACCTTGTCCTTGGCCGGGCCGAGCTTGGCCTTCATGTTGTCCAACAGACCCATGGTCCACCTTCCCTCGCGGGGCAGTTACCTGCGGGCGCCCTCGCCGGTCGCGCTGTCGGCGGCCTCCTCGGCGGACTGCTGCTTGGGGATGCCGGAGCCGTCGGACGTCTCGTCCGCCTCGGCACCGGACCGTGCCGAGGCGTCCTCACGCCCCTCCCCGGTCGTACCCTTCGCCTCCGCCGAGGCGGTTTCCTCCGCAGCTGCCGACTCCACCTCCTCCGCCTCGGCTCCGTCCGGCTCCACACCGGCCTGCGCCACGGCGTCCGGCGTCTCCGGAGTCGCCTTCGACCTGCCGAAGATCCGAGCAAACACGCCCATATTCACTCCATACGGTACTCGTGCGGGCGAAATCCCGCGTCACCCGGTGCGTACGGTTGCGCCGCCGGGGTCACCGTCTCCGTGATTCGGAGGCGGTATCTCGCCACGGGCAACGACGCAAAAACCCATGCGTCACGTAACTCGTTCGAGAGCCCACCCGGAGGTTTGCGAAACTGGTGCGGTGAGCAGTGCACTCCCCACCCCCCGCGTCATCGCCGTCGTCGGACCCACCGCGGCCGGAAAGTCCGATCTCGGCGTCTTTCTGGCCCAGCAGCTGGGCGGCGAGGTCGTCAACGCCGACTCCATGCAGCTGTACCGGGGGATGGACATCGGCACCGCCAAACTGACGCCCGAAGAGCGCGGCGGCATACCGCACCACCTGCTCGACGTCTGGGACGTGACGGTCACCGCCTCCGTCGCCGAGTACCAGAAGCTCGCCCGTGCCCGGATCGACGCCCTGCTCTCGGAGGGCCGCTGGCCGATCCTGGTCGGCGGCTCCGGCCTGTACGTCCGCGGGGCCGTGGACAACCTCGAGTTCCCCGGCACCGACCCCGAGGTCCGCGCCCGGCTGGAGGAGGAGCTGGCGCTGCGCGGCTCGGGCGCCCTGCACGCCCGGCTGGCCGCCGCCGACCCCGAGGCGGCCCGCGTGATCCTGCCCAGCAACGGCCGCCGGATCGTCCGGGCGCTGGAGGTGATCGAGATCACCGGCCGGCCCTTCACCGCCAACCTTCCCGGCCACGACTCGGTCTACGACACCGTTCAGATCGGTGTCGACGTCGCGCGTCCGGAGCTGGACGAGCGCATCGCGCGCCGCGTCGACCTGATGTGGGAGGCCGGTCTCGTGGACGAGGTGCGCGCACTGGAGGCGCAGGGCTTGCGCGAGGGGCGCACGGCGTCGCGCGCGCTCGGCTACCAGCAGGTGCTCGCGGCGCTCGCCGGGGAGTGCACCGACGTGGAGGCCAGGGCCGAGACCGTGCGCGCGACCAAGCGCTTCGCGCGCCGGCAGGATTCGTGGTTCAGGCGCGACCCGAGGGTGCACTGGTTGAGTGGGGCCGCGGCCACCCGCGAGGAACTTCCGCACCAGGCCCTGGCGTTGGTCGAACGACCGGTTACAGCCTGATCACGTGATGGCATCGGGATGCGCCGCCGGTCATCGAGGCCTTCGGCGCCGTGCCATCATCGAGCTTCGATCGACCAAGTGGAGCCTAGTTGGGAGGGCGCGTGGCGATGGAGGCCGGCCCTCGCGACACCGCACCAGGTGCCGAGCACGTCACCACAGCCGGTGACGAACCGGACCCGGCCGGAGCGGCCCGTGCCGCGGAGTGCGGACCGACCGGGCATCACCCGGCCGGCGACCCGCCGGCCGGCGACCGCCCGACCGACGAGCACCTCACCCGTGACCTGCCCGGCGACCGGCCGGACGATCACCGGCCCGTGGGGGACCGCCTCCTCGGGGACTCGCTGTCCGACGACGGCCCCGACGAGTCCCCGGACGGCGTGACCGCCGACGGGCCGGCGCCCGAGGAGATGTACGCGAGCGGGCCCGAGGTCGAGGTCGAGCTGCGCCCGCAGCGCCGGCTGCGCATCTGGCAGCTCGCGCCCATCGTGGGACTGTCCGCCGTCGGCTCCCTGATGTTCGCCTTCCCGCTCGCCTTCGACTTCGGCGACAGCGGCGCCGTCATCGCGATGCTCGGCCTGCTGATCTGCTCCTGCGCCGCGGGCTGGGGCACGACGGCGGCCCGCCGCGTGGGCTACACCTGGCCCGGCCTGCCCCCGCGCGGCTCCGGCCGCCGGGTCGACTGGCGGGTCGTCATCGCGTACATGCTGCTGGTCGCCGTGGTGGCCGTCCTCGCGGTGTGGCGCGTCGCCCGCCTGCGCGGCTAGCCCCTGCTCCGGGGCGGTATGTCGTACCCACCCCGTACGATCGAGGCATGAGCACGCGCATCCCCTTCCTCAAGGGGCACGGCACCGAGAACGACTTCGTGATCGTCCCGGACCCCGGGAACGCCCTCGACCTGCCCCCGGCCGCCGTCGCCGCCCTGTGCGACCGCCGGGCGGGCCTCGGCGGCGACGGGGTGCTGCATGTCGTGCGGTCCGCCGCGCACCCGGAGGCGAAGGCGATGGCGGACGAGGCCGAGTGGTTCATGGACTACCGCAACGCCGACGGCTCGGTCGCCGAGATGTGCGGCAACGGCGTCCGTGTGTTCGCCCGCTATCTCCAGCACGCCGGACATGTGGCCGAAGGCGACTTCACGATCGCCACGCGCGCGGGCGTGCGCTCCGTCCACCTGGCGAAGGACGGGGACGTCACCGTGGGTATGGGCCGGGCCCGCCTCCCCGAGGGCGAGGTCACCGTGACCGTCGGCGAGCGCAGCTGGCCCGCGCGCAACGTAAACATGGGCAACCCGCACGCGGTCGCCTTCGTCGACGACCTCACGCACGCGGGCCGGCTGCTCGACGCGCCCCCGGTCAGCCCGGCGCAGGCCTACCCGGACGGGGTGAACGTCGAGTTCGTGGTCGACCGCGGCCCCCGCCACGTCGCCATGCGCGTCCACGAGCGCGGCTCCGGCGAGACCCGCTCGTGCGGCACGGGCACGTGTGCCGTCGCCGTGGCCACCGCGCGGCGCGACGGCGTCGACCCGGCCGTCACCGGCACCCCGGTGACGTACACGGTGGACGTGCTCGGCGGGCGCCTGGTCATCACCGAGCGGCCCGACGGCGAGATCGAGATGACCGGACCGGCCGTGATCGTCGCCGAGGGCGAGATCGACGGCGAATGGCTGGAAAACGCCCTCGGCTGACCAGGCGTCACCACGACGGCAGCCGCTCCGGGCGCCGGGAACAGCGGTTTCCGGGGCCCGGAGAGGCGCGCGACCTCGGGTGAACCGCGGGCGCGCCATGAGCGCGTGGCGCAAAATCTAAACCTCCTTCTCGTCGCTCGAATGGGTGATCCGTTTCACGCTCGGCGAGAGGCGGTCAGGAGCACGTGGTGGGCTCGGTAGCATCAAGCACCGGCACGGACGGGGGAGAACGTCGCCATCCCTGAGCCGCGTGCGCCCTGGAGCCCCGTCCGCCGGTCCACGAGCCGGAGGTGCCCATGAGTGCGGAGGCCACGAACCCTGCGACCCCTGGCCCGGTAGCGCCCACAGCGGCGGCGGCCACCACCCCCGCGGTGCCCCGGGCGGACCGCAGGAAGTCCCGGCCCCGGATCGACCTGCGCAGGCTCGGCCGGGCCGCGCTGCTCGGCCCGGCCGTCCGCGGCAAACTGCCCGACGCCATCAGCCATGTCGTGGAGGCGTACCGCGCCCACCACCCCGACGCGGACCTCGACCCGCTGCGCCGCGCCTACGTCCTCGCGGAGTCCTCGCACCGCGGCCAGATGCGCAAGAGCGGCGAGCCGTACATCACGCATCCCCTCGCCGTGACCCTGATCCTCGCCGAACTCGGCGCCGAGACCACGACGTTGACCGCCTCGCTGCTCCACGACACCGTCGAGGACACCGATGTGACCCTCGATCAGGTGCGGGAACAGTTCGGTGAGGAGGTTCGTTATCTGGTCGACGGCGTCACGAAACTGGAGAAGGTCGACTACGGAGCCGCCGCCGAGCCGGAGACCTTCCGCAAGATGCTCGTCGCCACCGGCAGCGACGTGCGCGTGATGTCGATCAAACTCGCCGACCGGCTGCACAACATGCGCACGCTCGGCGTGATGCGCCCCGAGAAGCAGGCGCGGATCGCCAAGGTCACCCGCGACGTCCTCATCCCGCTCGCCGAACGCCTCGGCGTGCAGGCCCTGAAGACCGAGCTGGAGGACCTGGTCTTCGCCATCCTCCACCCCGACGAGTACGAGCACACCCGCGAGCTCATCGCCGAGAACGCCGCCCGCCGGGGCGACCCGCTCGCCGAGGTCGCCGACGAGGTCCGCGGTGTGCTGCGCGAGGCCGACATCCAGGCCGAAGTCCTCATCCGCCCCCGGCACTTCGTCTCCGTCCACCGCGTGGCCCGCAAACGCGGCCGGCTGCGCGGCGCCGACTTCGGCCGGCTGCTCGTGCTCGTCCACGAGGACGCGGACTGTTACGGCGTCCTCGGCGAACTGCACACCTGTATGACGCCTGTCGTCTCGGAGTTCAAGGACTTCATCGCCGTACCGAAGTTCAACCTGTACCAGTCGCTGCACACCGCCGTCGCCCGGCCCGACGGCCAGGTCGTCGAAGTCCTCATCCGCACCCACCAGATGCACAAGGTCGCCGAGGCCGGCGTCGTCGCGCTCGGCAATCCCTACGCCCCGGCCGCCGACGCCCCCACCTCCGACGCCCCCACCTCCGACAGCCCCATCTCCGACAGTGCGGCCTCCGACGCGCCCGCCGACGGCGAGCGCGCCGACCCCACCCGCCCCGGCTGGCTCTCCCGGCTCCTCGACTGGCAGCGGGCCGCCCCCGACCCCGACACCTTCTGGTCCACCCTGCGCGAAGACCTCGCCCAGGACCGCGAGATCACCGTCTTCCGCCCCGACGGCGGCACCCTCGGCCTGCCCGAGGGCGCCTCGTGCGTCGACGCGGCCTACGCGCAGTACGGCGAGGACGCCCACGCCTGCATCGGCGCCCGCGTCAACGGCCGCCTGGCCACGCTCAGTACGGTCCTGAAGGACGGCGACACCGTCCAGCTCCTCATGGGCCAGGACCCGGCCTCCGAGCCCTCTCGCGAATGGCTGGAGCACGCCCACACCCCGGCCGCCCGCATCGCCATCCAGCGCTGGCTCGCGGCGCACCCCGACGGCGGCACCGGGTCCGGAACCGACGAGGCGACCGCACCGCGCCCCGATCCGGCCGACGGCACGGCCATCGCCGAGAGCGCGACGCCGGAGGGCGCGGTCCGGGAGAGCGCTGCCCGTCCCCGGAGCGCGGACGTCCTCTCCGACCGGCCCGGAGCCACCGTACGGCTCGCCGGCTGCTGCACGCCCGTACCGCCCGACGAGATCACCGGCTTCGCCGTACGCGGGGGAGCGGTGACCGTCCACCGTCTGGAATGCGCCACGGTGGCGCAGATGAAGAGCCGGGGGCGCACGGAGATCGGTGTGCGCTGGGGCGACACGACCGAGATCCGGGTCACGCTGGTCGCTGAATCGTTCGGCCGCCCGCATCTGCTGGCCGACCTCACCGAGGCGATCTCCTCGACCGGCGCCGACATCGTCTCGGCGACCGTCGAACCGCCCACCCAGCAGCGGGTCCGGCACACCTACACGCTCCAACTCCCCGACGCCGCCCGCCTCCCGGCCCTGATGCGCGCCATGCGGGACGTACCGGGGGTGTACGACGTGGCCCGCGCCCAACACCCGGGCCCGGCCACCTGATCGGCACCGGGCGCACTCGCTCACGAGGCCGTCGGATCCCGGTCGGAAGGACCTGTCAGAGCGACCTGGGCGGAACCCGTTCGGGTGGGCCGGGCGCGCGTCGTCGTCGCGGGGCGGCGGCGCACTGGTAGCGGTGGTGCATGCTGCTCACCCCCCGCTCCCGGCATACGCCCCCGAGCTCCCGGCACCGCACGGCGGCCCTGCTCGCGTCCGCCGTCTCCGTCTGCCTCCTGGCTGCCGCGGCCCCGCCCGAGCCGCTGGGCATCGGCGACCGGCTCTTCCCGTACCTGGGCAACCCGGGCTACGACGTGACGTCGTACGACCTCTCCTTCACCTACTCCGGCAGAAACGACAAGCCGCTCGAAGCCGTCACCACCATCGACGCCCGGACCACCGCCGACCTGGAGCGCCTCAACCTCGACTTCGCTCACGGCACCGTCCGCTCCGTGGAGGTCGACGGGCACCGCGCGGACTTCGCCAAGGCGGGCGAGGACCTGGTCGTCACCCCGGACCATCCTCTGCCCCGGGGCAGATGGACCCGGATCACGGTGCGGCACACCAGCGACCCCGTGGCGGCCAAGGACCAGGACGGCGGCTGGGTGCGCACCGTCGACGGCCTCGCCATGGCGAACCAGGCCGACGCCGCCCACCTGGTCTTCCCGTGCAACGATCACCCGTCGGACAAGGCGATGTTCACCTTCCACGTGACCGCCCCGAACGGCTATGCCGTCGTCGCCAACGGTCTGCCCGAGGGCGCCGAGAAGGCGGGAAAGACGACCACCTGGACCTACCGCACCCGGCACCCCATGGCCACCGAGCTCGCCCAGGTGTCCATCGGCCGCTCCGCCGTCGTCCGCCGCGAGGGACCAGACGGGCTGCCGATGCGCGACGTCGTGCCCGCCGCCGACCGCAAGGCCCTCGAACCCTGGCTCGCGAAGACACCCGACCAGATCGCCTGGATGGAGAGCAAGGTCGGCCGGTTCCCGTTCGAGACCTACGGCGTGCTGATGGCGCAGGCCTCCACCGGGTTCGAGCTGGAGACACAGACCCTCTCGCTCTTCGAGAAGAACCTGTTCACGGACCCCGCCTACCCCAAGTGGTACATCGAGTCGATCATGGTGCACGAGCTGTCCCACCAGTGGTTCGGCGACAGCGTCAGCCCGCGCACCTGGTCCGACGTGTGGCTGAACGAGGGACACGCCACCTGGTACGAGGCGCTCTACGCCGACGAGACCGCGCACAAGCCGATGGAGAAGCGGATGAAGGCCGCGTACAGCGCCTCCGACCGCTGGCGCGAGTCCGGCGGCCCGCCCGCCCGCCCCAAGGCCCCCGCGCCCGGCCAGAAGATCAGCATCTTCCGGCCCAACATCTACGACGGCGCCGCGCTCGTGCTCTACGCCCTGCGCCAGGAGATCGGCCGCCCCGCCTTCGAACGGCTGGAGCGGGTCTGGGTGCGCACGCACCGGGACTCCAGCGCCACCACCGCCGACTTCGTCCGGCTGGCCTCGACGATCTCGGGCCGTGACCTGAGCGGCTTCTTCCAGGCCTGGCTGTACGGCAAGAAGACCCCGCCGATGCCCGGCCATCCGGACTGGAAGCAGCAGGCTCCCGCCAAGGACCAGCAGGCACCGGCCAAGAAGCCCTCGGCTGCCGCCGGGAAGCCCTCGGCTCAGTCCGGGAAACCGTCGGCTCCGGCCAGGACCGCCGGGGCCGGGGGATCGCGAAGCGCGCGATAACACGGTGACGAGACGTGTCGCCTCGTGCGACCATCTTCGGGTCGGCGCGAGGCGGGACGGGAATCTCCCGGGGCGCTCGTACGTTGTCACGACGAGAGGCCCCGCAGGTCCGGCCGCCGCACCGACGCCGCACCGGCCAACCCCATCGACGTAAGGATCCAATGACCTCCTCTTCTTCCCCTTCCCAGGACACCAAGCGCCTCGCGCACGACTACCCCGAGGGCCTTCGGGCCGATGCCCTGATGGAAGAGGACGTCGCCTGGAGCCACGAGATCGACGGCGAGCGGGACGGTGACCAGTTCGACCGCTCCGAGCGCGCGGCCCTGCGGCGCGTCGCCGGCCTCTCCACCGAGCTGGAGGACGTCACCGAGGTCGAGTACCGCCAGCTCCGCCTGGAGCGGGTCGTGCTCGTCGGGGTGTGGACCACCGGCACCGCCCAGGACGCCGACAACTCCCTCGCGGAGCTGGCGGCCCTCGCCGAGACCGCGGGCGCGCTCGTGCTCGACGGCGTCATCCAGCGCCGCGACAAGCCCGACGCGGCCACCTACATCGGCTCCGGCAAGGCCCTGGAGCTGCGCGACATCGTCCTCGAAACGGGCGCGGACACGGTCATCTGCGACGGTGAGCTGAGCCCCGGCCAGCTGATCCAGCTGGAGGACGTCGTCAAGGTCAAGGTCATCGACCGTACGGCCCTGATCCTGGACATCTTCGCCCAGCACGCCAAGTCCCGGGAGGGCAAGGCGCAGGTCGCGCTCGCACAGATGCAGTACATGCTGCCGAGGCTGCGCGGCTGGGGTCAGTCGCTGTCCCGGCAGATGGGTGGCGGTCGCGGCGGCCTCGCCACGCGTGGTCCCGGTGAGACCAAGATCGAGACGGACCGGCGGCGGATCCGCGAGAAGATGGCGAAGATGCGCCGGGAGATCGCGGAGATGAAGACCGGCCGCGAGATCAAGCGCCAGGAGCGCCGGCGCAACAAGGTGCCGTCCGTCGCCATCGCGGGCTACACCAACGCCGGCAAGTCCTCCCTGCTCAACCGCCTCACGGGCGCCGGTGTCCTGGTCGAGAACGCCCTGTTCGCGACCCTGGACCCGACCGTCCGGCGTGCGGAGACCCCGAGCGGCCGCCTGTACACCCTGGCGGACACGGTCGGTTTCGTGCGCCACCTGCCGCACCACCTGGTCGAGGCGTTCCGCTCCACCATGGAGGAGGTCGGCGACTCCGACCTGATCCTGCACGTGGTGGACGGCTCGCATCCGGTACCGGAGGAGCAGCTCGCCGCCGTGCGCGAGGTCATCCGGGACGTCGGCGCCACCGACGTGCCCGAGATCGTCGTGATCAACAAGGCGGACGCGGCCGACCCGCTGGTCCTCCAGCGGCTGCTGCGCACCGAGAAGCACTCGATCGCCGTCTCGGCCCGCACCGGCCAGGGCATCGAGCAGCTGCTCGCCCTGATCGACGAAGAGCTGCCCCGCCCCTCGGTCGAGGTCGAGGCGCTCGTGCCGTACACCCACGGCAAGCTCGTCGCCCGCGCCCACACCGAGGGCGAGGTGATCTCCGAGGAACACACCGCGGAGGGCACCCTGATCAAGGTCCGGGTCCACGAGGAACTGGCTGCGGACCTGGCGCCGTACGCACCGGTGCCGACGGCCTGACCGACGGCTGTGCGAAAGGCCCGCTCCCTCTTCAGGGGGCGGGCCTTTCCGCCCCTGCAGGGGCGCTGGGGACTGCCTCCCCTACGGTCTGTCGCCTACTGCCCGGCGAACTTCTTGCTGACGGACTCGTACACGCCCTTGGCCACCGGACCGAAGCGCGGCCCGGCCAGCCACCCCGACGTCACCGGGCCGATCGACGTGTTGGACACGAGTGCCGGCTTGCCGTCGGTGCCGGTCTCCACCCAGCCACCACCGGAGGAGCCCGCGGTCATCGTGCAGCCGATCCGGTACATCGTCGGGTCCGGCTTGCTGATGGACAGCCGGCCCGGCTTGTCCTTGCACTGGTACATCAGCTGACCGTCGAACGGCGCCGCCTCCGGGTAACCCGTCGCGGTGATGCTGCTGACCTTCGGCACCGCCGGGGCGTTGAAGTTCACCGGCAGGGCGCCGCCGACCGTCTCCTCCAGCGACTTGGCGCCGCTGCCCTGCTCCGGCGTCACGTGGATCACCGCGTAGTCGTACGAGGCACCGGTGCCACCGGTCTCGCCGCCCCCGTCGATCCACTGCTGCGAGGTCTGCGCCGCGTCGGCCCACCAGACGCCGTACGGCGCGATCTCGGACCGGCTGGCGTTCTGCAGCTGGTCGACCGACTTGCCGGAGTTGTTGTACGACGGCACGAACGCCATGTTGCGGTACCAGCCGCCGTTCTTGCCGGCGTGCACACAGTGGCCCGCCGTCCAGACCAGGTTGGACTTGCCCGGGTGCGCCGGGTCCTCCACGACCGTGCCCGAGCACACCATGTGGCCCTCGGGGGAGTCGAAGAACACCTTGCCCGAGGTGGCCGCGTTGACGTGGTACGGCGTCGCCACCGCCTGTGCCTTCACCGGCTGCGGGGTCGGGTCCGTCACGCCCTGGTCACCGGAGATGTCGTTGTCGTTCACGCCCTTGTTGGGGTCGTTGGCGTGCCGCATCCGGTTCGGGTCCCACAGGCCCTTGATGATCGGGTTGACGAAGTCGTTGGCCTCGCGCAGCCACTCCTTCTTGTCCCAGTTCTTCCAGGCGCCGTTCTTCCACTTGTCGATGTCGATCCCGTGCTCCTTGAGCTTCTGCTTCAGGTCGTCCGGGATCTTGATCGCGCCGTCGCCGGCCGCGGCCGCGGAGGCGCTCGGCTTGCTGTCGGCGTTGTCGTCGCCGTTGCAGGCGGTGGCGGTCATCGCCAGCGCCGAGACGAGGGCGACCGCCGCGAGCGAGGTGGAGGTACGGCGGGTACCCCTTCCCTGCCGAACGGTGAACGACGGCCGTATGGATCGCATGCTCTTGACTCCCCGTGTGGTGAAGGAACTCGGCGCTGTCGCCGTGCCGCCGACGTCGAACTCATGAGGAGTTCATGCCGGTCTCACGACGTTCTTGGAACGGCGACCCACACTATGCGGTCGCTGTGGGGGAGTTCCGACGGAACGGCAACGGTTCGGCCACAGCCGTCTGACCTGGCTGGTCCGACAGGGGCGCACCGATGTGACGTCCGCTCACCCCGCGCGCCTCCCGCACCGCCCTTCGTTCCCCGCTCACTTGGCAATGTTCTTCCCGTAACCCGTAACCCGCCGACCGGTCCGGGGTTGTAGCGGTGGGGGGCCTGCTGCCCGTGTGCGGTCCCCGCGGATCAACTCGCCTCTGAACAGCGGGGAGGACAGCCAGTCGTGGCCGTTACGGAGTCGATGGCTTCAGGTGCGCACGAGGAAGCGCGTGGTGTGCACGAGGGCATCCTCAAACGCCAGTCGGCACGCGAGTCCTCGGCGCGCACCTATGCCCGGGCCCTGCCCATCGTGCCCGTCCGGGCGCGCGGGCTCACCATCGAGGGCGCCGACGGCCGCCGCTACCTGGACTGCCTCTCCGGCGCCGGTACCCTCGCCCTCGGCCACAACCACCCGGTCGTGCTGGAGGCCATCCGCAAGGTCCTCGACTCCGGTGCCCCCCTGTCCGTCCTCGACCTGGCGACCCCCGTCAAGGACGCCTTCATCACCGAGCTGTTCCGGACCCTCCCGCCCGGCCTCGCCGACCGGGCCCGCGTGCAGTTCTGCGGACCGGCCGGCACCGACGCCGTCGAGGCCGCGCTGAAACTGGTCCGGGCCGCCACCGGCCGTACCGGCATCCTCGCCTTCGCCGGCGCCTATCACGGCATGACCGCCGGCGCCCTGGCCGCCTCCGGCGGCGCCCGCGACGTCCAGGTCGCCCGCCTGCCCTACCCGCAGGACTACCGCTGCCCCTTCGGCGTCGGCGGCCCGTCCGGCGCCGAACTCGCCGCCCGCTGGACCGAGTCCCTCCTCGACGACCCCAAGTCCGGCGTACCGCTGCCCGCCGGCATGATCCTCGAACCCGTCCAGGGCGAGGGCGGGGTGATCCCCGCGCCGGACGCCTGGCTGCGCCGCATGCGGCAGATCACGGCGGACCGCTCCGTCCCGCTGATCGTGGACGAGATCCAGACCGGCGTCGGCCGCACGGGCGCCTTCTGGGCCGTCGGCCACAGCGGCATCACCCCCGACGTCATGGTCCTGTCCAAGGCCATCGGCGGCAGCCTCCCGCTGGCCGTGATCGTCTACCGCGACGACCTCGACGTCTGGGAACCCGGCGCCCACGCGGGCACCTTCCGCGGCAACCAGCTCGCCATGGCCGCGGGTACCGCCACCCTCGCCCACGTCCGCGAGAACGGCCTCGCCGCGCGGGCCGCCGACCTCGGCTCCCGCATGCTGAGCCAACTCGCCGAACTCCGCGGCCAGTTCGCCTGCGTCGGCGAGGTGCGCGGACGCGGACTGATGATCGGGGTCGAGCTGGTCCACCCGGACGGCACCGCCCCCGCGCACACCGGCCATGCCCTCACGCCGAGCGGCGATGCCCGGGTGTCCGGCGCCGACGCCCCCACACCGGGCGGTCACGTTCCCGCGCCGCCGGGCCCCGTTCCCCCGCCGGGCGGCCCCGTTCCCGGGCCCGGCGGCTGCGGTCCCGCGCAGGAACGCCACGGATCCGCCCCCGGCGACCCAGCCCCCGTGCCCGGAGGTCCGGAGCCCGTCGGCCCGGGACCGGCCCGCACCCCGTATCCCGCGGCTCCCGCACTCGCCGCGGCCGTGCAACGCGAGTGCCTCCAGCGCGGACTGATCGTCGAACTCGGCGGCCGGCACTCGGCGGTGGTCCGGCTGCTGCCTCCGCTGACGATCAGTGACGAGCAGGCGGTGGCCGTACTGGACCGCCTGGCCGACGCCGTCGCCGCGGTGGCCCGCCGACACGAGGAGTACGGCCCCCGCAGACCCTCCCGGCACGGCCGGCCCCCAGGCCCCGCCCGGCGCGTCGGCTGACCCCGCACCCGCACCGCCCGGCCGCTCCCCTCCCAGCGCCGCGAGTTCACGGCGTCACGAGACCACGCGCCTCCGAGGCGGCCGCGGGCCACCGGAGAACGGCGACCGAGCGCGCACACGAGCCCCGCACCCCTCCAGCCGGCCCCGAGGAGCCGTCATGAACGCCACCCCCACTCCCGACGGCAGCTCCGGCTCTCCCGACGACCAGGGCGACTCCGGCGCCACGCCCTCGCCCGTCCCGCTCGCCGAGTCGGTCCCGCAGCAGAAGCGGCGCATCGCGGATCTCACCCGCGTGACAGAACCCGGCGCCGACCTGCTGGAGGATCCCGACCCGCGCACCGCGGCCCAGTGCGCCGCCACGGAGAACCTCCTGCGCTGCTGGGTACGCGAGACCGACCTCGCGGCGCCCACCGGCGGCACCCTTCGCCTTCCACTCCCCGCCAGCGGCGCCTCCCTTCTCGTACCGGTCCGCTACTGGTCCCCGACGGGCTGGCACCGTTTCGGCCCGCCCCGATTCCTCCACGCACCCGAGTCCGCCCCTCCCGTCGACGCCGTCACCCTGGCCGCGCTGCTCACCCGGGAGACACCCACCACCCCGTTCGCGACACCCGGCGACCCGCCCACCAGGACGGGTGGATCGGCCTCGGGGTCCGCCGCCCCGGGCTCGGCGCCCGGCGCCCCCGCTTCCGCGGACCGCCGGGGCGACGACAGCGACCTCGTGGCCAGAGTCGCGGACTCCCTGCGCCGCACCGCGACCTTCATCCGAGACCGGCGGGAGCACCCCGCCGAGGTCCCCGACCGCTTCCTCGACGCCGAGCAGGCCCTTCTCCTCGGCCATCCCCTGCACCCGACCCCCAAGAGCCGCGAAGGCCTGACAGAGGCCGAAGTCCGGCTGTACTCACCGGAGTTGCACGGCTCCTTCCCGCTGCACTGGATGGCCGTCGCCCCCTCTCTCCTCGCAGCAGACTCGGCCTGGACCGAGCGCGGCCGCCCCGTCTCCGCCGGCCGCCTCACCCGCCGTCTCGCCGGACCCGAACTCCCCCTGCCCGACGGGTACATCGCCCTGCCGATGCACCCGTGGCAGGCTCGCGAGGTGCGCCACCGCGCGCCCGTCGCCGCCCTGCTGGACTCCGGACTCCTGCGCGACCTCGGCCCCTTCGGCGCTTCCTGGCACCCCACCTCCTCCGTGCGTACCGTCCATCGAACCGGCGCCCCCGCGATGCTCAAGCTGTCGCTGGGCCTGCGCATCACCAACTCCCGCCGCGAGAACCTGCGCAAGGAACTCCACCGCGGAGTCGAGGTGCACCGGCTGCTGCGCACCGGCCTGGCCCGGCAGTGGCAGGCGGTCCACCCCCGCTTCGACATCGTCCGAGACCCGGCCTGGCTGGGCATTGACGATCCGGACGGACGTCCCGTGCCCGGACTCGACGTGATGATCCGGCACAACCCGTTCGCCCCGGCCGACGACGTCGGC
Organism: Streptomyces sp. NPDC025793; assembly: GCF_055558375.1. Classification (NCBI taxonomy): domain Bacteria; kingdom Bacillati; phylum Actinomycetota; class Actinomycetes; order Kitasatosporales; family Streptomycetaceae; genus Streptomyces; species Streptomyces sp. NPDC025793. Next base: position 69,516 of record NZ_JBVHMR010000021.1, read on the forward strand.
TGCGTCGCCGGACTCGTCTCGCCCCGCCCCGTCACCGAGCCCGGCGCCACCGACCCGGCGCCGGGCACCGCCAGACCGATGCGGTCCCGGCTGGCCCGGCTCGTGGCATGGCTCGCCGCGCGCACCGGCCGCCCTGCCGGAGCCGTCGCCACGGAGTGGTTCCTCCGGTACCTGGAGCAGGTCGTGCGGCCCGTGCTCTGGCTGGACGGCGAGGCCGGCATCGCCCTTGAGGCCCACCAGCAGAACACCGTGCTCCTGCTCGACGGCGACGGCTGGCCGGCCGGCGGCCGCTACCGCGACAACCAGGGCTACTACTTCCGCGAGTCCCGGCGGGCCGAACTGGAAGCCCGGATGCCCGGTATCGGCAGGCGCAGCGACACCTTCGTCTCCGACGAGGTCATCGACGAACGCTTCGTCTATTACCTCGCCGTCAACAACGTGCTGGGTCTGATCGGGGCGTTCGGCTCCCAGCGCCTCGCCGACGAGCGCCTGCTCCTCGCGGCCTTCCGCCGTTTCCTCACCGACCTCGCCTCGGGGCCCGCCGCCCTGCGTACCTCCCTGCCCCGCCGCTTGCTCGACTCATCCGTCCTGCGCTGCAAGGCCAACCTGCTGACCCGGCTGCACGGCCTGGACGAACTCGTCGGCCCGGTCGACACCCAGTCCGTCTACGTCACCCTCACCAACCCCCTTCATTCCTGAGCCGACCCGACCCGCCGAACCCGAGCACGCCGCACCGCCCGACCGCACTTCCGAGGAACATGACCCACCTCGTCTCCTGAGAGGAGCGCACCGTGCCTCCCACCGACGCGAACGCCGGCAGCAGCCCCGGCCCGGTCCATCGGGGAGCCTCCGTCCATCGGGGCCCCGACGGCCCCCGAGCGAACGGCGCGGGCAGCCGGGACGCACCGTTCGCCGGGTTCACCATCCAGGCCGACGACGAGGACGGCGAGGACACGCTGGACCTCCATCTGCCCGCCGACTTCCTCGCCCGCTTCGTCGGAGGGGCGGCCTATCTCCTCGACCAACTCCCCACGTGGGGGCCGGTCGTCACCCCCGTCGGCTCCTTCCGTCTCGTGCCCGTCCGTGTCGAGGACGACCTGCCGCTCGTGCACCGCTGGATGAACGACCCCGACATCGCCCGGTTCTGGGAGCTGGCCGGGCCCCGGAGCCGGACCGAGGAGCACCTGCGGGCCCAGCTCGACGGCGACGGACGGAGCGTGCCCTGTCTCGGTCTGCTGGACGGCACGGCGATGAGCTACTGGGAGATCTATCGGGCGGACCTGGATCCACTGGCCCGCCACTACCCGGCCCGTCCGCACGACACCGGGATCCATCTCCTCGTGGGTGGGGCCGCGGATCGGGGGAGGGGGTTGGGCTCCACGCTGCTGCGGGCCGTGGCGGACCTCGTCCTCGACCGGCGCCCGGCGTGCGCCCGCGTCGTAGCGGAACCCGATCTTCATAACGCCCCCTCCGTCGCAGCGTTCCTGAGCGCGGGCTTCCGGTTCGCGGCCGAGGTCGACCTGCCCGGCAAGCGGGCCGCCCTCATGATCCGGGACCGGGTCCTGCGTGATGTTCTGTAGCGCTGAGTGATTGCGCGGTCACAGATGGAACGTCTGTTCGGGCCGACGGGGTTCCCGCTCGACCGGAGAATTTTCGAGATAGCCGTGAAGCCCGGGAAGGCCGAGGAACACGAGGCGCCGAGGAGCCTCGCAGAACCGAGGAGCCTCGGTGGAGCGAGGAACCTCGTCAGGCCGAGGCGTCCCGCCAGGCCGAGGAACCCCGTCGGGCCGAGGCGCCCCGTCAGGTCGAGGCTTCCCGCAATCCGTGTCTGATCGCTGCCCTACCGCACCCAGGAGCCCCGCCGTGCCCCCGTCCCCCGATCCCGCTGTGATCGCCCGTTTGTCAGTGCCGGGCCGTAGGGTGGTCGGGCTATGACGAAGCCCTCCCTCCCCGAACTCCTGCATGCCGCTGTCACCGCCGTCGGCGGCACGGAGCGCCCCGGCCAGGTGACCATGGCCGAATCGGTCGCCGAGGCGATCGACGACGGATCCCACTTGCTGGTCCAGGCCGGCACTGGCACCGGAAAGTCGCTGGGCTATCTCGTGCCCGCGCTCGCGCACGGGGATCGGGTTGTCGTCGCGACGGCCACGCTCGCGCTTCAGCGGCAGCTCGTGGAGCGCGACCTGCCGCGCACGGTCGACGCCCTGCACCCGCTGCTGCGCCGCCGCCCGGAGTTCGCGATGCTGAAGGGCCGGTCGAACTACCTGTGCCTGCACCGGCTGCGCGAGGGCATGCCGCAGGACGAGGAGGAGGGTCTCTTCGACCAGTTCGAGGCCGCCGCGCCCACGAGCAAGCTGGGCCAGGACCTGCTGCGGCTGCGCGACTGGGCGGACGAGACCGAGAGCGGCGACCGGGACGATCTCACCCCGGGTGTCTCGGACCGCGCCTGGGCGCAGGTGTCGGTGTCGTCCCGGGAGTGCCTGGGTGCGACGAAGTGCGCCTACGGCGCCGAGTGCTTCGCGGAGATGGCCCGTGAGCGCGCCAAGCTCGCCGAGGTCGTGGTCACGAACCACGCCCTGCTCGCCATCGACGCCATCGAGGGCGCCCCGGTGCTGCCCCAGCACGAGGTGTTGATCGTGGACGAGGCCCATGAGCTCGTCTCCCGCGTCACCGGCGTCGCAACGGGCGAGCTCACCGCCGGCCAGGTCAACCGCGCGGTGCGCCGCGCCGCCAAGCTCGTCAACGAGAAGGCCGCCGACCAGCTCCAGACCGCCGCGGAGGGTTTCGAGCGGCTGATGGAGCTGGCCCTGCCGGGCCGTCTGGAGGAGATCCCGGAGGACCTCGGCTACGCCCTGATGGCGCTGCGGGACGCCGCCCGCACGGTCATCTCCGCGATCGGCGCGACGCGCGACAAGTCGGTCCAGGACGAGGACGCGGTCCGCAAGCAGGCGCTGGCCTCGGTGGAGACGGTGCACGACGTGGCGGAGCGCGTGCTGAACGGCTCGGAGTGGGACGTCGTCTGGTACGAGCGGCACGACCGCTTCGGGGCATCGCTGCGGATCGCCCCCATGTCCGTCTCGGGCCTGCTCCGGGAGAAGCTCTTCACGGACCGCTCCGTCGTCCTCACCTCCGCGACCCTCAAGCTGGGCGGGGACTTCAACGGGGTCGGCGCCTCCCTGGGCCTCGGCCCCGAGGGCACGCAGGGCGAGGACCTGCCGAAGTGGAAGGGCGTCGACGTCGGCTCCCCCTTCGACTACCCCAAGCAGGGCATCCTCTACGTCGCCAAACATCTGTCGCGCCCGGCGCGCGACGGCGAGCGCTCCGACATGCTCGACGAGCTGACGGAACTCATCCAGGCGGCCGGTGGCCGCACCTTGGGTCTGTTCTCGTCCATGCGGGCCGCCCAGCTCGCCGCCGAGGAGCTGCGCTCGCGGATTCCGGAGTTCCCGATTCTGCTCCAGGGCGAGGAGACCCTCGGCGAGCTGATCAAGAACTTCGCGGCCGACCCGAAGACATGCCTGTTCGGCACGCTGTCGCTCTGGCAGGGCGTCGATGTCCCGGGCCCCAGTTGTCAGCTGGTCGTCATGGACAAGATCCCGTTCCCGCGCCCTGACGACCCGCTGATGAGCGCCCGGCAGAAGGCGGTCGAGGACGCGGGCGGCAACGGCTTCATGGCGGTGGCCGCCACCCATGCGGCCCTGCTCATGGCCCAGGGAGCGGGCCGGCTCGTCCGCGCGTCGGGAGACCGCGGCGTGGTCGCCGTACTCGACCAGCGATTGGCCACCGCGCGCTACGGCGGCTATCTCAAGGCGTCACTGCCGGACTTCTGGTACACCACGGACCGGAACCAGGTGCGCAAGTCCCTCGCGGCGATCGACGCGGTGGCGAACCGGACCGAGGCGGCGCAGATGGAGTCGGCCGAGGCGTCGTAAGAGCCGGAACGTCGTAGGAGCCGTAAGAGGCGGGAGTGGATCGCGGGGGTAGCCAGACCGGCGCCGGTCTGGCTACCCCCGCGATCCCGAGGCGCCGGAGCCACCCCGGAGCGCGCGGACACAGCAGGGCCCCGGAACCGGCGCAGGGGTTCCGGGGCCCGGTCAGGGAGCGAACCGGCCGAGAGGCCTGTCCGCCGCAGACGTCACACGCGTCGCAGCACCGCGACGACCTTGCCCAGGATGGTCGCGTCGTCGCCGGGGATCGGCTCGTAGGCCGCGTTGTGCGGGAGGAGCCAGACGTGGCCGTCCTCGCGCTTGAAGCGCTTGACGGTGGCCTCGCCCTCAAGCATGGCCGCCACGATGTCGCCGTTCTCGGCGACGGGCTGACGGCGCACCGTGACCCAGTCGCCGTCACAGATCGCGGCCTCGATCATGGAGTCGCCGACGACCTTGAGAACGAACAGCTCACCGTCACCGACGAGCTGGCGGGGGAGCGGGAAGACGTCCTCGACGGACTCCTCCGCGAGGATGGGCCCACCGGCGGCGATACGGCCGACCAGCGGGACGTACGACGCGGCGGGCTTGCCGGCGGTGTCCGTGGGCTGCACCGTCATGGCCTGGTCGGAGCCGCGGACCTCGTACGCGCGGGGGCGGTGGGGGTCGCGGCGCAGGAAGCCCTTGCGCTCGAGCGCCATCAGCTGATGTGCGACGGACGAGGTGCTGGAGAGACCGACGGCCTGACCGATCTCGCGCATCGACGGCGGATAGCCGCGGCGCTGCACGGAATCCCGGATGACTTCGATCACGCGGCGTTGCCGATCCGTGAGCCCGGAACTGTCCGCCCGGATTCCTGGAGGTCGGCCAGGCAAGGAGCGCTTGTGCTCGGGATTCGTGGCTTCGTTCATGGCGTGTACTGGCTCGACTCGGCCCTGGGAGCGGTCCTGGGCGGTGATGATGGCGCTGTCTGCGGTGGTGGTCACGGCGGCCCCTCTCGATGGTCTCCCTGCTGGACAACGGTAGTTGCTTTCGAAAGGTTGCGCCAAACACACGTTCGAGTGAAAAAGTGCGATTCGCGTGACGTGATCATGTGTCTGGGTGTATCGCTGACGCGCTACCTGTCGGGCAAAAGCGCCCATTGTTGTACTCTTCACCGCCGGGGTCGCCGACCTCGTGGATCGTGTCCTCAGTCTGCCATCCGGAACCCGGCCGCCCGGGTTCCGGGCTCCTTCTGCTCCGGAGTCCCACGCGTCCTCCGTGCGGCGCCCACGGTATCTCCGTAAGTGCCGCGACGGGTGCGGTTGCGCGTGCGCGTGTCCCCGGGCGTGCCGCCGATGCCGGTGTGACCGGCCGTTCCGTCGCGACACGCGTCTCTGCCTCGATGAATGGGCTGATCCCCACATCTAGTGGTTGGATGGCTACAGCAGCCCACAAGTTGTGGTCCCCCGGGACCGAGACGGCTCTGCGATCGCCTATGCTTAGGGCTGCTTCGCGGGGCCCATGGGGTTCGGCGAGGTTGTTGAGTCTGCTGTGAGGAGGGTTGGAGATCATGCACTGCCCCTTCTGCAGGCACCCCGACAGCCGTGTGGTCGACAGTCGTACGACCGACGACGGCACGTCGATCCGCAGGCGCCGCCAGTGCCCCGACTGCTCCCGTCGTTTCACGACCGTGGAGACGTGCTCGCTCATGGTGGTCAAGCGATCCGGAGTCACCGAGCCTTTCAGTCGTACCAAGGTCATCAACGGTGTGCGCAAGGCATGCCAGGGACGGCCTGTCACCGAGGACGCGCTCGCCCAGCTCGGCCAACGGGTCGAGGAAGCGGTGCGGGCCACCGGAAGCGCCGAGCTGACCACCCACGACGTGGGGCTGGCCATACTCGGCCCGTTGCAGGAGCTCGACCTCGTCGCCTATCTGCGATTCGCCTCCGTCTACCGGGCGTTCGACTCGCTCGAGGACTTCGAGGCCGCCATCGCGGAGCTGAGGGAGGCGACGCGAGGCCCCGCCGCGGGCGACGGCGACGCGGGAGCGGGGAGCCAGGAGGACGATCGCGGGCCCGGCGGGACCACTCAGGTCCCCGAGCCCGCCCGCGCCGCCGACTGACCGGCGGGCCGGGAACCGGGAGGAGACCCGGATTCCGGCCGGGAGGCGGCGATCCAAGACCTGTTGCGGGTGGCAGCTGAGGGTGCCCGCAACACAAGACAGAACACCGTGCCACGGGAACAAACGGGGCACTTCAGGGCGTTTTTGCCCGTACAGGGAGGCGGCATGACAGAGACGGCGAGCGGTCCGGCGCGAGGTTCCCGAGCCAAGGGCGGCAAGGCGGGAACCAAGGGACTGCACATCGAGCGCATCCACAGCACCCCCGGAGTACACCCGTACGACGAGGTCGAGTGGGTGAGCCGTGACGTCGTCATGACCAACTGGCGCGACGGCTCGGTCAACTTCGAGCAGCGTGGCGTCGAGTTCCCCGACTTCTGGTCGGTGAACGCGGTCAACATCGTCACCAGCAAGTACTTCCGCGGTGCCGTGGGCACCCCGCAGCGCGAGGTCAGCCTGAAGCAGCTGATCGACCGCATCGTGAAGACGTACCGGAAGGCCGGCGAGGACCACAAGTACTTCGCCTCGCCCGCCGACGCCGAGATCTTCGAGCACGAGCTGGCGTACGCCCTCCTGCACCAGATCTTCAGCTTCAACAGCCCCGTCTGGTTCAACGTGGGCACCCCGCAGCCCCAGCAGGTCTCCGCCTGCTTCATCCTGTCCGTCGACGACTCCATGGAGTCGATCCTCGACTGGTACAAGGAAGAGGGCATGATCTTCAAGGGCGGCTCCGGCGCCGGCCTGAACCTCTCCCGTATCCGCTCCTCCAAGGAGCTGCTCTCCTCCGGCGGCAACGCCTCCGGCCCGGTCTCCTTCATGCGCGGCGCCGACGCCTCCGCCGGCACCATCAAGTCCGGTGGCGCCACCCGCCGCGCCGCGAAGATGGTCGTGCTCGACGTCGACCACCCCGACATCGAGGACTTCATCGAGACCAAGGTCAAGGAAGAGGAGAAGATCCGCGTCCTGCGCGACGCGGGCTTCGACATGGACCTGGGTGGCGACGACATCGCCTCCGTCCAGTACCAGAACGCCAACAACTCGGTCCGTGTGAACGACGAGTTCATGAAGGCGGTCGAGGACGGCGGGAACTTCGGCCTGCGCGCCCGCATGACCGGCGAGGTCATCGAGGAGGTCGACGCCAAGGCGCTCTTCCGCAAGATCGCCGAGGCTGCCTGGGCCTGCGCCGACCCCGGCATCCAGTACGACGACACCATCAACACCTGGCACACCTGCCCCGAGTCCGGCCGGATCACCGCGTCGAACCCGTGCAGCGAGTACATGCACCTGGACAACACGTCCTGCAACCTCGCCTCGCTGAACCTGATGAAGTTCCTGAAGGACGACGGCAAGGGCGAGCAGTCCTTCGACGTCGAGCGCTTCGCCAAGGTCGTCGAGCTGGTCATCACCGCGATGGACATCTCGATCTGCTTCGCGGACTTCCCGACCCAGAAGATCGGCGAGAACACCCGCGCGTTCCGCCAGCTGGGCATCGGCTACGCCAACCTCGGCGCCCTGCTGATGGCCACCGGCCACGCCTACGACTCCGACGGCGGCCGCGCCCTGGCCGGCGCGATCACCTCGCTGATGACGGGTACGGCCTACCGCCGCTCCGCCGAACTGGCCGCGGTCGTCGGCGCGTACGACGGCTACGCCCGCAACGCCGACGCCCACAAGCGCGTCATGGCGCAGCACGCCGACGCCAACACCAAGGCCGTCCGCATGGACGACCTGGACACCCCGGTGTGGGCCGCGGCCACGGAGGCGTGGCAGGACGTGGTGCGTCTTGGCGAGAAGAACGGTTTCCGCAACTCCCAGGCGTCCGTGCTCGCCCCGACCGGCACCATCGGTCTCGCGATGTCCTGCGACACCACCGGCGTCGAGCCCGACCTCGCCCTGGTCAAGTTCAAGAAGCTCGTCGGCGGCGGCTCGATGCAGATCGTCAACGGCACTGTCCCGCAGGCCCTGCGCCGCCTGGGCTACCAGGAGGAGCAGATCGAGGCGATCGTCGCCCACATCGCCGAGAACGGCAACGTGATCGACGCCCCCGGTCTGAAGCAGACGCACTACGAGGTCTTCGACTGCGCCATGGGCGAGCGCGCCATCTCCCCGATGGGCCACGTCCGCATGATGGCCGCGATCCAGCCGTGGATCTCCGGCGCCATCTCCAAGACGGTGAACATGCCGGAGACGGCGACCGTCGAGGAGGTCGAGGAGATCTACTACGAGGCCTGGAAGCTGGGCGTCAAGGCGCTCGCGATCTACCGCGACAACTGCAAGGTCGGCCAGCCGCTCTCCGCCAAGAAGAAGGACGACAAGGACGCCGAGAAGGCGGAGATCGCCGAGAAGACCGAGGACACGATCCGTACCGCGGTCGAGAAGGTGGTCGAGTACCGCCCGGTCCGCAAGCGCCTCCCGAAGGGCCGTCCCGGCATCACCACGTCCTTCACCGTCGGCGGCGCCGAGGGCTACATGACCGCCAACTCCTACCCGGACGACGGTCTCGGCGAGGTCTTCCTGAAGATGTCGAAGCAGGGCTCGACCCTCGCGGGCATGATGGACGCGTTCTCCATCGCGGTTTCCGTCGGCCTCCAGTACGGCGTGCCGCTGGAGACGTACGTCTCGAAGTTCACCAACATGCGCTTCGAGCCGGCCGGCATGACCGACGACCCCGACGTGCGGATGGCGCAGTCGATCGTCGACTACATCTTCCGCCGCCTGGCGCTGGACTTCCTGCCCTTCGAGACCCGCTCCGCGCTCGGCATCCACTCCGCCGAGGAGCGCCAGCGGCACCTGGAGACCGGTTCCTACGAGCAGTCCATCGAAGACGACGAGGTCGACGTCGAGGGCCTGGCCCAGTCGGCGCCGCGCGCCCAGGAGCTGAAGGCCGTGGCCGCGCCGCGTGCCGAGGTCGAGGCGGCCAAGCCCGCCCCGAAGCAGGCGCACACCAGCGCCGAGCTGGTGGAGATGCAGCTGGGCATCCAGGCCGACGCCCCGCTCTGCTTCTCCTGCGGCACGAAGATGCAGCGGGCCGGCTCCTGCTACATCTGCGAGGGCTGCGGCTCGACCAGCGGCTGCAGCTGATGACATGCGGTAGGTGAAGTAAGGGGCGCCGGCCATTGCCGGCGCCCCTTACTCATCACCGTGCGTCAGGGCTGGTGCGCCCTGCCCATGACGTGGGTGAACGTCGCAGGGTCCTCCTGGAAGCCGTGCACGCCGGGGCGGAAGGTCCAGTGTCCGGAGCCGTCCCGTACGAACTCCGCGATCGTGGCCGCCGTGGCCCCGGGAACCGCGCCGAAGTCGTCCTGGGCGAGCACGGTGTAGCCCTCCCGGACGCGCATGGCCGGATTGAGCACATCGGCGAACGCCCTGTGTCCGGGCTGCTGTTGGATGACCACGCCGACCACCACGCGCGCGTACCGGTCGGCCAGCCGGTCCAGTTCGAGCGTCATGACCTCGTCCCAGCCGAAGCCCTTGCCGTCGAGGCTGTCCCGGTTGAGGAAGATCGTGCCGTCGGGTGACCGGCTGTCGAAGTGCACCAGATAGGCCGGTTCTCCGTGCGGGTCGTCCACGGTGAACGTCGCGGCGATGATGTCGAGATCGGTGGGCGGCAGACCCGCCGGGCTCGGGTCCCACTGGAGCGCGACCTCGACCTTGCTGATTCCCTTGCTGAAGCCGGACAACTGGCTTCCCCTTCCCCCTGTGACTGCTCCGGTCCCCAACTCACCAGGAGCCAGGGCTCTTTGCCCATCGTGCCACGCGCGCGGAGCATATGCGCGAGCGATCTGCGCCGGAGCGTGACCGGCGCCACGTCCGCTGGCCTTACGATGGCGCGGTGCTGGTCAAGTGGATTCGCTGCACCGTGGTGGACCGCCGCGGTTTCGAGCGGGGGCAGCGGAAATGGGCGGGGCTTCCGGGGGAGCCGGGATTTCGGGGACAGGGCGGCGGCTGGAGCCGGCACCGGCCGGGTGTCGCGCACATCTTCGCCTTCTGGGAGAGCCGCGCCTTCTACGACTCCTTCATGGCCCGCTCGCACGACCGCCTGGCCTCCGCCCAGGCCGGCACGTTCAAGGACGCCCAGGTCAAGCTCTTCGAGTACCGCTTCGACGTGAAGACGGGCTTCGAGCCGCGGTTCACCGACACCGATCTGATCCGGGTGGCCCTGTGCCAGGTCCACGAGGAGCGGGTGGAGCACTTCACGCTCATGCAGGAGAAGGTCTGGAACCCCGCCATGGCCGGTTCACCCGGCATGATCCGCGGCATGTTCGGCGAGGCGCCCGAGCAGGAGTTCCTGGTCCTGTCGATGTGGCGGTCCGCGGCCGAGCACGGCAAGTACCGCACCGAGCGCGTCGAGCGCCTCGCCCTGCGCGCCCAGACCGAGGCGGACATCGCGGCGCTCTCCGGCGACATCGTGGAGCTGGAACCGTCCTGGACGGTCTGAGCGCCGCGGCGCCGGCTTCACCGCAGAGATCGGTCGGGTTCGGTTTGAATAGCAAACTCACCCCTTGAGGGGTCCCGGACGCCGATATCGTGTGACCTTCGCCGTATGGAGCCCGTACGAGTCCTCGACTCACCCTCACTCGATCTAGGGTTTCGGCATGGTACGACCACGGCGCATCGTCCTTGTCCGGCACGGCGAGTCAACGGGCAACGTCGACGACTCCGTGTACGAGCGTGAGCCCGACCACGCGCTCGCCCTCACCGAGCGCGGCCAGCGGCAGGCCGAGGCGACCGGAAAGGAACTGCGGGAGCTCTTCGGCAGGGAACGCGTGAGCGTGTACGTCTCCCCGTACCGCCGCACGCACGAGACGCTCCGCGCCTTCCACCTCGACCCTGACCTCATACGCGTCCGGGAGGAGCCACGCCTGCGCGAACAGGACTGGGGCAACTGGCAGGACCGCGACGACGTACGCCTCCAGAAGGCCTACCGGGACGCCTACGGCCACTTCTTCTTCCGCTTCCCGCAGGGGGAGTCCGGCGCCGATGTGTACGACCGGGTCGGTGGCTTCCTGGAGAGTCTGTACCGCAGCTTCGAGGACCCCGACCATCCCCCGAACGTGCTCCTCGTGACGCACGGGCTCGCGATGCGGCTGTTCTGCATGCGCTGGTTCCACTGGACCGTCGCGGAATTCGAGTCGCTGTCGAACCCCGGGAACGCGGAGATGCGGATGCTCGTTCTGGGGAACGACGGCAAGTACGCGCTCGACCGGCCCTTCGAGCGCTGGCGCAAGCCGCTGCCGTACTGGGTGAACGGATAGAGTGGCAGAGCGATGACCGCTGACTCCTCTTCTGCCGGGCGACTGGAGCGCGCCCTGGCGAGCCTGCGCGGACTGGCCGTGGGAGACGCCCTGGGCTCCCAGTTCTTCGTCCCCGCGCGCTATCCGCTGCTGAAGCGGCGCGAGCTGCCGCCGGGGCCCTGGCGATGGACCGACGACACCGAGATGGCCTGTTCCGTGGTCGCCGTCCTCGGCGCCCATCGGCGCATCGACCAGGACGCGCTGGCCCGCTCCTTCGCCGAGCACCACGACGTCGACCGGGGCTACGGCCCCGCGGTCAACCGCCTGCTGCGCCTCGTGCGGGAGGGCGGGGACTGGCGTGAACTGGCGGCCGGGCTCTTCGACGGACGGGGGTCCTGGGGCAACGGCGCGGCAATGCGGATCGCCCCGCTCGGCGCCTGGTACGCGGACGACCCGGAGCAGGCGACCCACCAGGCGGAGATCTCGGCCTACCCCACCCACCAGCACCGCGAGGCCGTGGTCGGCGCCATGGCCGTGGCAGCCGCGGCCGCGCTGGCCGGCTCGCCGGACGGGCCCCCGAGCCCCGAGGCGCTGCTCGACGGCGTCGTCGCCCTGGTGCCGAAGAGCGCGGTCGGCCAGGGATTGCGACGCGCCCGGGACATGCTCGACTATGCCGACGCGGGCACCGTCGCGGCGGTGCTGGGCTGCGGACGCCGTACGACGGCCCACGACACCGTCCCCTTCGCGCTCTGGTCCGCAGCGCGCTGCCTCGGGGACTACGGGACGGCGTTCTGGACGACCGCCCAGGCGGGCGGTGACGTGGACACGACCTGCGCGATCGTGGGAGGCGTACTCGCCTCCGGCAAGGCAGGGACACCGCCCGCCGCGTGGGCGGAGCGGGTCGAGGCGCTGCCGGACTGGGTGCCGACGGGGCTCTGACGCTCGCGAGGGCCGCTTCCCGGGCCCTGCGAGCCGGTTGCCGGGATGCTCACGGCCGAGGGACGGTTGCTGACTGCCGACCCCCCCCGAGTGTGGATCTCTTGAGCGACGCGAGACGAGGGCGAAAACTCTCTGTGTCCGTCGGGAACTCTCCGTGATGGTTGCCCGTTCTTCCCGTATCCGCCGTGCACCGCGCCCTTGGGAGCCGGTCCGGCGGGGAGTCGGAGAGTGCGGGACGGAGGGGCGTGAGATGGCGTTCATGTCGTGGGGGCCGGTGCTCGTGCTGGTCGTCGTCCTGGCCCTTGTGCGGATGCCGGCCGCCGCCGCACGGCCGGCCGGACCGCCGTCTGTGCCGTCAGTCCACGGACGGCGGGTCGGCCGGGCGTGGCTCCGCGCGGCCCTGAGGGAGTCAGCCCATCCCCGGGCCGGCCGTGCCGGAGAGGGACTCGAGATCGCTCTTGCGGACCTTGAGCACCAGCCAGGCGGTGAGGAACGCCAGCATGGCGATCGCGGCGGCCGGTACGAAGGCCAAGGAGATGCCATGGGCAAGCACGTCGTGCCCCCAGGGCGCGGGCAGTTGGTGCGTCTTGGCGAACTGCGCCTTCTGCTCCGGCGAGCTGTTGGCGAGGAACGTGGGCAGCTGCTTCTTCGCCTCGTCCTTGCTTGCCGAGCCGAAGACGGTCGTCAGGATGGACAGCCCGAGCGAGCCACCCACCTGCTGCATCGCGTTGAGCAGCCCGGATGCCGCACCCGCCTCGTGCTGGGCCACGCCCGACACCGCCGTCACGGTGGCCGTCACGAAGTTCAGCCCCATGCCGAAGCCGAACACCAGCATCGGTCCGAGCACTCCGCCGAGGTACGAGCTGTCCGGCCGGATGAACGTCTGCCAGACCAGTCCGACCGTCACGAGTGCCGAGCCGACCGCCATGAACGGCTTCGGGCCGAACTTCGGCAGCAGGGCCTGCGACGCGCCCGCGCTGATCGCGATCGCGACGGTCACGGGCAGGAAGGCCAGACCGGCCTTGATGGCGCTGTAGCCGAGGACGTCCTGCACGAACAGCACGATGTAGAAGAACATGCCGAACATCGCCGCGGACAGGCTGAGCATGATCGCGTACGTGCCCCAGCGGTTGCGGTCCGCGAACATCCGCAGCGGGGTGATCGGCTCCTTCGCCCGTGTCTCGGTGAGGACGAAGGCGAGCAGCAGCACCACGGCCGCGGCGAACGAGCCGAGGGTGAGCTTGTCGCGCCAGCCGTTCTCCGCGGCACGGATGAAGCCGTACACCAACGAGGCCATGCCCACCGTCGAGGTCAGCGCGCCGGTGATGTCGAAGCGCCCTGGGTGCCGTGCCGACTCGCTGATGTACAGCGGCGCGAGCGCCGCGATCAGCACGCCGATCGGCACGTTGACGAACAGCACCCACCGCCAGTCCAGCCAGTCGGTGAGCATGCCGCCCGCGAGCAGGCCGATGGCACCGCCGCCGGCGGAGACGGCGGCGAACACACCGAAGGCCCGGTTGCGTTCCGGGCCTTCGGGGAAGGTCGTGGTGATCAGCGCCAGCGACGTGGGCGAGGCTATCGCGCCGCCCACGCCCTGAAGGGCCCGCGCGGCCAGCAGCTGCCAGGGTTCCTGGGCGAGACCGCCCAGCAGCGAGGCGAAGGTGAAGAGCAGGATGCCGGTCATGAAAACCCGGCGGCGGCCGAGGACGTCACCGGCCCGCGCACCGAGCAGCAGCAGACCGCCGAACGTGAGCGTGTAGGCGCTGACCACCCAAGTCAGGTCGGTGGTGCTGAATTTGAGCGCGTCTTGAATGTGCGGGAGCGCGATGTTCACAATCGTCGCGTCGAGTACCACCATGAGTTGGCAGGCCGCGATGACGGCGAGCGCGATGCCGGGATGCCCCTCCCGGCGGGCCACGCCCGGTTTTGGATCCTGGAGCAGCTGAGAGGTCGTCACTATGGGTCCCCCACGAAGGAATTAGTGAACGCTCGCGTTCACTTTCGCCTCCACGGTAGTGAGTCCCCAAGAGTGAACGCAAGCGTTCACTTAATCGGGCGTGCCGCCCCGCGTCCCCCTGTTGCTGCGGTGCGGCACACCCCTCCCCCGAACCCCCGCTTCCCTTGCACGTTGGAGAGACACAGATGGATACCTCGCGCTGGACGGCCGATCCTGCCCGGGCGGCTTCCCCTCGTCGGCGCGGCGTGGTCCTGGAGCGCGCGATCATGGATGCCGCTCTGGAACAGCTCGGCGCGGTCGGCTGGAAGGGCCTGACCATGGAGGGCGTCGCGGCCGGCGCTCAGACCGGCAAGGCCGCCGTGTACCGCCGCTGGACCTCCAAGGAGGACCTCGTCGCGGATGCGCTGGTGGCCGGACTGCCTCGGGTGGAGATCGCACCGGACCTCGGAAGCGTGCGCGAGGATCTGCTCAGTCTGTGCCGGGAGGTGCGGGAGATCATGTACTCGCCTCCTGGCGTCGCCTTGCGCGCGGTCATTCACGAGTGCGACGACGTTCAGGCGGAGCGCTTTCAAGACGTGATCGTCGGCGGGGTCATCGAACCGACCGTCACCTTGCTCCGTGAGGTCATCACCCGTGGAATAGGGCGGGGAGAGGTTCGCTCGGATGCGGCCAACAGCTATGTCTTCGACGCCGTCCCGGCCATGATGATGTACCGGTCGAAGGTGTGCGCCAGCGAATGGAGCGACCATGATCTCGAAGAGATGATCGACCAGTTGATGCTCCCGCTGCTGCGGCCGCACGGGGTTTGATCCCGCGCCCCGGTGGTCTCTGTGGTGCCCGGGCGACCAGGGTGTCGCACGGCGATCGCGTCGGCGTAGGCTAGGGGCGCCATGCCGTACGAACCACCCACTCACACTGTCGAGCGCTCCCTGCGCGCCACGACTGGAGCGAAGGTCATCGCCGGTGTCGACGAGGTGGGGCGCGGAGCCTGGGCCGGACCGGTCACCGTCTGCGCGGCGGTCACCGGACTGCGTCGCCCGCCCGAGGGCCTGACCGACTCCAAGCTGCTGAGCGTCAAGCGTCGTACGGAATTGGCCGAGATCTTGCGGACATGGGTGGCCGCCTATGCCCTGGGGCATGCTTCCTGCGAGGAGATCGACGGCCTGGGGATGACGGCCGCGCTGCGGCTCGCCGCGGTCCGTGCCCTGGACGCTCTGCCGGTCCACCCCGACGCCGTCATCCTCGACGGGAAGCACGACTACCTCGGCGCCCCCTGGCAGGTGCGTACGGTGATCAAGGGCGATCGCTCGTGCGTGGCCGTCGCCGCGGCGTCGGTGATCGCCAAGGTTCAGCGCGACAAAATGATGGCCGAACTGGGTCTCGACCATGCAGACTTCGGATTTGCGGACAACGCCGGGTATCCGTCGCCCGTGCACAAGGCCGCACTGGAGGAGTGGGGGCCCACCCCGCACCACCGCTTGTCGTGGGCGTATCTTGATGCGTTGCCTCAGTGGCGGCACCTCAAGAAGGCCCGCAGCTGGGCGGACGGAAGCGTTCCGGAAATCGAGGGTCAGCTCGGCTTCGATTTCTGACGGTTCCGATCGCACTGATGTGCCACCCGGTCACCCGTACCGCACCAACGTTTGATAAATATCAGCTCATGCCTCTCATTCCCGAGGAGCCTCAGATTCACGAGAGTGCCCAGGGTCCCCGCGCTACTCCGGCCAGCGGCCGTACCGCGCCGACCCCTCGCCCCGTACCCGGCCCCCGTCCCGCGGCTCCGTCCCGCCCCGGTCGTCCCGGCCCCCCGCGGCCCGCGCCGCCGGTGCAGCGCACGCCGCGTGATGTGGCTCCGGCCAAGCCGAGCCCGTCCGGGCCGGCCGCTCCCGCCGCTTCGGCGACCACCCCGCAGATCCAGCTGATCCCGGCCTCGGTCGAAGGCGCGCTCGACGCCGCCGACGAGGCGGTGGACCTGCTCCTGGACTCGGGCCGTGCCCCCGGTGACGTGCTCGTGATCACCACCGGTGCCCAGCACCCGTGGGCGGAGCACGAGCTGTCCTTCGGCGAAGCCGCCTACTGGGCGCAGCACGACGCCGGTGACGACGTCTTCTACACGGATGTCACCAGCGCCACCCGTGCCGCGTCCCGCCCCGTGGTGGTGGTGGCCGTC
This sequence comes from Streptomyces sp. NPDC025793, assembly GCF_055558375.1. Classification (NCBI taxonomy): domain Bacteria; kingdom Bacillati; phylum Actinomycetota; class Actinomycetes; order Kitasatosporales; family Streptomycetaceae; genus Streptomyces; species Streptomyces sp. NPDC025793. The sequence goes on from NZ_JBVHMR010000021.1 coordinate 85,843, forward strand.
AACGGAGGTCCCGCCTCCTCCGCCTCCTCCGTCCTTCCGCTGGCCCACGCGCGGGCCGGTGCCCTGCTGATCGTCTGCGGCGACCCGCAGCAGATCAACGCGGTGCTGGGCGCCGGCGTCTGAGCCACGCCCGGCGCCTCGGGGTACCGGAGTCACGCTGGAGCTGCTCCGGCGGAAATCGCACGGAGTCGCTTTTGGCATGCCCGGACGCCGGGCGGCCACCGCGTTCGCGAGGGCGGCCTCCCGGCCGGCCTCGGCGGCGAAGCGGTGACCGCCGGGCGGTGGTGGGGCGTGTCCATCACCGCGGTGCGGTGCACGGTCGCCGAGCCGTCGGCGCCCGGGGAGCATCCGTGTCCAGGGCGCACCCCGGATACCGTACGGCCGCTCGGCGCATCCCGGACGTCATAGGGCCATCGGGCACGGCGTGAGCGGCGGCCGGCCTGTCCTCCGCGTCCCTCGCTGCCTGTGCGGCCCAGCCGTTGAACGGGCGGCTCGGGCTCGGCCTGCCCCCTGGCCCAGGCGTTCGGCGCGGGCGCGGGGCATCCGGCCGGGTGTACGGCTCGGTCGCCCGGCGCCCGAACCGTCAGCGGGCTGCCGCGCGGCGCAGGACCTCGGAGACCGGTCCGCCGGTGCGAGGCGCGAGCGGCGGGGCCTCCGACAGGGCGCCGAAGGGCTCCGGCGCCGAGTCGGCGTTGGGGCGGCGACCACCGCGCCCCTCGCCGAGCACCTGCCAGCCGTCGTGGGTCAGCGTGATGTACGCCCCGCAGCGCAGGCCGTGCAGCGTGCAGGCGTCGCGCAGACCCCACATCCAGGCGCCGTCCTCCTCCGTCCAGCGCGCGTCTCCCTCACGGCAGTAGAGCAGTACGGCCGTGCGCACAGGGGTGCGGCGTCTCAGGTCGTGGGGAATGACCCGGCGCAACTGGGCGAGCAGTGCGTTGCGGAACATCCAGCCGTCGGCCGCGGTCGGATGGCGCGTGAACGACGCGCTGGCGCACAGCCGTTCCTCGGGATCCAGCACTGCCACGATCGCCGTGGACGGTTTGGGGCGGTGGCGGGCGTGCAGCCCGCTGACGACCTCGCGAGGGTCGCGCAGCAGCGGGATTCCGGCGGAAGCCCATTCGGCCGGCTCGAGCAGGCGACTGGCGGAAGCGGCGGACGCGGACGTCGACAACGAGGCCGCCGAGGACGAGGCGAATCCGAAGGTCACGTTCTTCCCTTCGGCTACGCGCCCATACTGCGGGCGAGGTCGGATTCGGGGGCGCGCACCGCAGCAAAGCCCAACCGGATCACGGGCGAGCCGTGCGGGGAGCGGACCTCAATTCTTCCTGTCGAACTGGGATGCGGCAACGAGCAATTGGGGCCACCGACGGTTATCTACGGGTGTGTGGCTTATATCCTTACCCAAAGGTTCGTCAGCGCACGCCTGGGGTGTCCGACCGGGGTGCCGGTCGGCCCGCCACGGTCGGACACGGGGTCAGCCCTGGACGGCCAGGACCAGCGGCAATACCCCTCGGGCACCGGACTGTCTGAGCAGGCGCGCCGCGACCGCCAGGGTCCAGCCCGTCTCGGTGAAGTCGTCGACCAGCAGAACCGGCCCGTCGGCCTCGGCGAGCGCCGACGAGAGAGCGGGCGGCACGGTCAGCGAGCCGTCGAGAGCCTTCAGCCGCTGCGCGCTGTTGCTGCGCGGCACCCGCGGCGCGTCCTCGGCGTACGCCACGGAGCCGAGCAGGGGCAGCCGGCCGATCTCGGCGATCCGGGCGCCCAGAGAGTGGACCAACCGGGGCCGGGTCCGCGAGGCCACGGTGACGACGCCCACCGGCCTGGGCTGGGCGTCGGCCGCCCCGGGGGCCCAGCCGCCGGGGCCCTTCGCCCAGTCCGCCAGGACGCCCACCACGGCCCGCGCCACGTCGTCCGGCACGGCGGCGTCCGGCGTTTGCGGGGCGAGGAGCGGCCGCAGCCGATTGCCCCAGCCGATGTCCGACAATCGGCCCAGCGCGCGACCCGATGAGGCCTGTTCACCGGCCGGAATACGCCCCTTGAGCGCGATGCCGATGGCCGGCAGGCCGGTCGGCCACATGCGACGGGGCTCCACCTCGACCCCGGCACGGCCGAGGTCGCTCCGGGCGGCGTCCACCGCAGCGGTGGACGTGTCGGCGGTGAAGCGCGGCCCCGCGCAGTTGTCGCAGCGGCCGCAGGGTTTGGCGCCCTCGTCGTCCAGCTGGCGCTGCAAGTACTCCATCCGGCATGCGGCGGTGGACGCGTAGGCCCGCATCGCCTGCTGCTCGGCCGTGCGCTGCCGAGCCACCCAGTCGTACCGCTCGGTGTCGTACGACCAGGGCTCCCCGGTCGCGACCCAGCCGCCCTTGACGCGGTGGACCGCCCCGTCCACGTCGAGGACCTTCAGCATGGTCTCCAGCCGGGAACGGCGCAGCTCGACCAGCGGTTCCAGGGCGGGCAGGGACAGTGGTCCGTCGGCCCGGGCGAGGACGTCCAGGGTGCGCCGGACCAGTTCCTCGGAAGGGAAGGCGAGCGAGGCGAAGTACTGCCAGATCGCTTCGTCCTCCTTGCCCGGCAGCAGCAGCACCTCGGCGTGCTCGACACCACGGCCGGCCCGGCCGACCTGCTGGTAGTAGGCGATGGGGGAGGAGGGGGAGCCGAGGTGAACCACGAAACCGAGGTCCGGTTTGTCGAAGCCCATGCCGAGTGCGGAGGTGGCGACGAGCGCCTTGACCCGGTTGGCGAGCAGATCGTCCTCCGCCTGCTGCCGTTCGGCGTTCTCCGTCTTTCCCGTGTACGAGGCGACGGTGTGACCGCGCTGTCGCAGGAAGGCGGTGACCTCCTCCGCCGCTGCGACCGTGAGCGTGTAGATGATGCCGGAGCCCGGCAGGTCGCCGAGATGGTCGGCGAGCCAGGCCATCCGGTGCGCGGCGTCCGGCAGCCGCAGCACTCCGAGGCTGAGGCTCTCCCGGTCCAGCGGGCCACGCAGCACCAGGGCGTCCGACGTGCCGCCCGTGCCGAGCTGGTCGGCGACATCCGCGGTCACCCGCGCGTTGGCCGTGGCGGTGGTGGCCAGCACGGGCACGCCGGGCGGCAGCTCGCCCAGCATGGTGCGCAGCCGGCGGTAGTCGGGACGGAAGTCGTGACCCCAGTCGGAGATGCAGTGGGCCTCGTCCACGACCAGCAGGCCCGTCGCCGCGGACAGCTTGGGCAGGACCTGGTCACGGAAGTCCGGGTTGTTCAGCCGCTCCGGGCTGACGAGCAGGACATCGACCTCACCGGACGCGATCTCGGCCTGCACGGCGTCCCACTCCTCGGTGTTCGCGGAGTTGATCGTCCGGGCGTGGATACCGGCCCGGGCCGCGGCCTCCACCTGATTGCGCATGAGCGCGAGCAGGGGCGAGACGATCACCGTGGGCCCGCTGCCTCTGCCCCGCAGCAGCGAGGTCGCCACGAAATACACCGCGGACTTGCCCCATCCCGTGCGCTGCACGACCAGGGCCCGGCGCCGGTCGGCGACCAGCGCCTCGATCGCCCGCCACTGATCCTCGCGCAGCCGGGCCCCGCCCGTGGCATCCCCGACGAGCCGGGCGAGGACGGCGTCCGCCTCTGCCCGGAGATCCGCGTTGCTCGTGTGCTCCATGGGCTCCATACAACAGGACGGGACCGACAATCGGGCGGGCCCGGGTCGGGGCCTGTGGGCAATCGCCATGGACTTGTCGTGTCCCTGATTCGACTTATCCACAGGCGCAAGCGGGATTTCGGGATCCGCGAGATCGTCTCCGCATGACGAATCACGGCGAAACCACGGGACCGTTCGAAAACAATGACATCTCCGGACATAATCCGTTCTCCGGACTGTCCGCGCCCGACACCCACGTCACTCTGCGCACCCCGGCCGAGCTGGCCGACGCCCTGCCCTACCTGCTCGGATACCGACCGGAGGACAGCATGGTGCTGGTCGCCCTCCACGACCGCGAAGGCGGCGGCCGGTTCGGCGGCCGGGCCCGGCTCGGCATTCCCGCGAACGAGGAGGACTGGGAGGCGGCCGCCCGGCAGCTGGCCCAGGGCCTGGTCAAGGGCAGCGAGCGGCGGGGCTCCCGCCCGGAGCAGATGGTGGCCTACGTCTGCCAGGAGCCGGCGCCGGGCGAGTCCGGGCGGGACGTCAGGCGCCGGCTCGAACGGCTGGCCCAGTTGCTGCGCACCCAGTGCGGCGACCTGGACGTGCCGGTCGTCGAGGCACTGTGCATCGCGGACGGCCGTTACTGGTCGTACTGCTGCCCGGTCGAGGGCTGCTGCCCCGAGGACGGCTCGCCGATGGGCCTGCCCGGCACCTCGGTCCTGGCCGCGGCGGCCACCTATGCCGGCATCCAAGTGCGCGGCACCCTCAGGGAGTTGCGGGTCAGGCTCCAGCCCTGGGAGACCTCCGCGGTCCTGGAGCAGGAGGCCGCGCTGGACGCGGCGGGCATGATCCTGGTGCCCCGCATCCTCGACGAGACGTCCCGTCCGGAGGTGGCCGAGGAGACCCTCGCCCTGGCCGAGCGCATCATGCGCCGCTTCGCCGCGGCGGCGCCCGTGTCGGGCACGCATCCGGCGGACGTCCGCGACGACGGCCTGCTGGCACATGACGAGGCGGCGACGGTCATCCTCGGACTCCAGGACCGCACGACCCGTGACCGGGCCGCGGCCTGGATGGAGGGTGCGGAGGCCGGTCCTGCTCTCCGGCTCTGGCGTGCCCTGGCTCGCCGCTGCGTCGGCCCCTACGGTGAGCACGCCGCGGCCCCGCTGACCCTGGCCGGCTGGGTCGCCTGGTCGACGGGGGACGAACTGGAGGCCCGCGAGGCCCTCGCCATGGCCCTGGGCGCGGATCCCGACTACCTCTTCGCCCGCCTGCTGCACCAGGCCTGCAACGAAGGGCTCGACCCCGAGGCGATCCGCCGCTGTCTGCGCAGGGAGCGCACGGGGCCTGCGCCGGCCGAGGCCGCGCAGCAGCCGCATGAGGCAGTGGATTCGGCCACCGGCGGGCTCCCGGCCGTCGACGGCGGCACGTCCGGAGCATGTGCGCAGACGGAGGAACAGGTGGCGGGACCGGCGTCCGGAACGGGCGCGCGCCGAAGGCGCCGTGTGCGGTCCCTGGACGGAGGCGACAGCCGCCGGGCGGCCCGGGCGGCAGGTGCAGGACGGCGCCCGACCGATTCGCGCTCCGGACCGTCGGCAGCCGACCCCTTGCGGCCGGCCTCGCGCGGTCCCGGCGGCGCGCGCAAGCGTGCGTCGGACCAGAGCACGACCAGCGCCACCTCCTCGGTGGGCGACCTCCGCGAGCCCGAGGGGGACGGATGAACGCCCCGGCGCCGGACACGCGGGCCTGCGCGGCGAAACCTCGCGGTGCACCGGCGGCAACGGCGACACGGGGGCGTGCGCTCCCGGAACCCGCGCGTGAACCTGCCGCACCGGGGCCCGGCCGTGTCCCGCCCGGCGTCTCCGGCATGCCGCCGTGGCGCGGCATCCCTCCTGTGCCGCCTGGCCGGCCTGGTGCACCGGCCTCACCCGGAGCTCTGGGGGCTCCTGGGACACAGGCGGGCGTACCGCGCACCCGATGCTGGCGCAGGATCACGGCCCTGTCGAGCGGCGCCTTCGCCGTTGTGCAGCACCGCGATCCGGCCGGGCTCCCCGGGGCGGGCCGTGACCCGGGAGCGGCGCTCTCCGTTCACCTGAGTGGCGGAACGCCCGAACGCACTCCACCGCCGCACGACCGATGTCCCCCGGGGCGCCTCACCGGCCGCCCAGCGCGTCCCTGGCACACCGAGAGCAGAAGAAGCCAATCCATGCATCAGCAGCCGACCCCGTTCTTCGCCACCGCCGAGCGACCGGCGAGGGACGGGCCCGCACGGTTCCGGCCGGGCAGCGCCGTCATGACAGCGGTGGAGACCCTTGGCGTACGACCGCCGTCCCTGGATTCCCGGCCGGCCCTTCCCGCTGACGCAGGCGCACCCTCCCGCGCTCCACACCCGGCCCGTCGGCCTGCCGCGCTCCCGTCGCCCCGCACGGCGACAAGCAGCCGCCCGATATCCGAACTGCCGCCCACCCACGCCGCGTTGATCTGTGTCGCCCTGCCCGGCCTCGCCATCTCGGGTGAGCTGGGACAGCTGACGGGCCGGGGGCTGGACGGGTTCTACCGAGGCGGGCGGCGGCTGCTCTCGCGGTGTCAGGTCCGCGTGGCCGGACGTGAACCACTCGCCGTGCAGGCCAGGATGACCGGGGCCGACAGTGCCCGCTTCGTCGCGACGCTCCGGGCTTCCCCGGCGGCGGGCCCCGATCCGGATGTCGTCGTCGAACGAACACGCCGCGCCGAGGGAACAGAACGGATCACCGTCCGCAACGCCAGCATGCGACCACTGAGGCTCCCCGTCGAGATCGCCCTCGGCACGGATCTCGCCGAACTCGGTGCCATCGCCTCCGGCAGGACGGGCCCCCAACTCCCTGCCACGGTCCGCGACTCGGGTCTGCGGTGGGCCACGGCCGATGCCGCTGCCAGCGTCACCGCCGACCCGCCCCCTTCCGACGTCCTGGCGTCCGCCGGACTGCTGCGCTGGGAACTGCAACTGCCACCGGGTGGGACGGCGACCGTGGAACTGCGGATACGGCTCGACGGCGCGGGCGCCTTGAGGGCCGCGGGACAGACCACGACCAGCCCGATCGCCTGCGCCCGGGCGACCGGCGACGACCCCCGGGTGGCCCCGCTGCTCGACGCGGCCGTCGCCGACCTCCAGGCCCTTCTCGTGCGTGACACCGTCCACCCTTCCGACACCTATCTCGCGGCGGGCGCGCCCTGGCGCTGCGGGATGGCGCCCGCCGAGGCGCTCGCCGCCGCTCGTATGGCCCTGCCTCTCGGCACCCGGCTCGCCGCGGGAACACTGCGTGCCCTGGCCCGCACGCAACTCCCGGGCGACGACGCACGGGCCGGCATGATCCCCGGGCCGCGACGCGACGCCGGCCCTCTCCTCCCGCCGGGCTGTACGGGAACGGAGGCCACGCTGCTCTTCCCCGTCCTGCTCGCCGAGGCCCGCCGCTGGGGACTGCCCGACAGAGAGACCAGGGAACTGCTGCCCGCCGCCGAACGCTGCCTCACCTGGCTGCGGACCACGACCCGCGACCAGTCCTACCTCCCCGATCCGCAGCCAACGGGTCCGGTCCGCTGCGAAACGCAGGCCCACGCGCACCGTGCGGCCCTGCTGGGCGCCGACCTCCTCGACGCCTACGACCGGCCGGGCGCCACCGAGTTGCGCCAGTGGGCGCAGGCTCTGCAGGCAGCCTTCCGGACCGGCTTCTGGGTCGAGGACCACGGTGGCGGACGTCCGGCCGCGGCCCTGGCGCCGGACGGCCGTCCCGTGCCGCACCTGGGCTCGGCCGCCGCCCACCTGCTCGACACCGGCCTGCTCGGTTCCGGCCGGCTCGCCCCGGGCCTCCTCGACCAGGTGCAGACCGAACAGCTCGCCCGGTTGCTCGGCACGCCCGCCATGGATGCGGGCTGGGGGCTGCGCGGTCTCGGCGTCAAGGAGATTGGACACAACCCGTTCGGCCATCGGAGTGGAGCCGTCCGGGTTCACGAGACCGCCGTCGCCGTCACCGGACTGGCTGCCGCCGGCTATGAGAGGGAAGCCGCCGGTCTGCTGAGAGGCCTGCTGGAGGCGGCGGAACACTTCGGGCACCGGCTGCCGGAGATGTTCGGCGGCGAACAGCGCGCCGCCGGGAGTGCTCCCCTTCCGCACCCCGCCGCCTGCCGGCCGGCGGCCACCGCAGCGGCTTCCGCGATCATGGTGCTCACCGCTCTCGCGGGTGTCCGCCCCGACGCCCCGGCCCGTACGGTCACCCTGAGCCCCGTGCGCAGCGCGCCGCTCGGCGAACTCGGTCTCACCGGGCTGCGCCTCGCCGGCGCGCCCTTCGCCGTACGCATCAGCCGGCTGGGCCTCGCCATGGTCGAGGAGGCGGCGGACGGCCTGCAACTGGGAGTGTGACCTCGTACGACGAGACCGAGCGAAGAAAGGGAGCCGGCCCTGCGCCCCATAACGGAACGAAGCGGAACCACCACCGATGCGACCGACGAAGGGAGTGTTTATCGTCAGGCAGACGACTATGATCGCCGCATGCCCTACGACCCGTCAGCCTTTCCGCCCTTCGCCGTCACCGTGGACCTGGTCGTGCTGACCGTGCGCCGTCATGCGCTGTGCGCGCTGGCGGTACGCAGGGGCGAGCCCCCCTTCCAGGGGCGCTGGGCGCTGCCGGGCGGGTTCGTGCGGGCCGACGAGGACCTGTCCCAGGCGGCGGCGCGCGAACTCGAGGAGGAGACCGGGTTGACGGCGCACGACCCCGCGGTCCCGGCCCGGGACAACGGAGCTCACCTCGAGCAGCTCGCCACCTACGGCGACCCCAAGCGGGACCCGCGCATGCGGGTGGTCAGCGTCGCGCACCTCGCGCTCGCGCCCGACCTGCCGGCCCCGCGCGCGGGGGGCGACGCCAGCAACGCGCGCTGGGCACCGGTCGAGGAACTGCTTCAGCGGGGTGGCTACGGACGCGACGGCGAGCCGGTGGCGCCGCTCGCCTTCGACCATGCCCAGATCCTCGCCGACGGGGTGGAGCGGGCCCGGTCCAAGATCGAGTACTCCTCGCTGGCCACCGCGTTCTGCCCGCCGGAGTTCACTGTGGGTGAGCTGCGCCGGGTGTACGAGGCGGTGTGGGCGGTGGCGCTCGATCCCCGCAATTTCCACCGAAAGGTCACCGGCACGCCCGGATTCCTCGTTCCCACGGGAGGGACGACCACGCGCCAGGGCGGCCGGCCGGCGCAGCTCTTCCGGGCCGGCGGGGCCACTCTCCTCAACCCGCCCATGCTGCGCCCCGAGATCTGAGGCGTACGGCGGTCGGCCGGACGGCGGAGAGGCCGGGTGCCGACACCGGGCTCTGGTTGCGGCGAACGGCGGACGTCGGCCGATTCAGGCGGCGCCATGTCTAGAAGCAGATCGGGTGATACCAGAAAAATCAGACATCGCAAGCTATCTTGCTTCAGGTGATCCAGGCCTTCGGACTGACCAGTAATCCCCGCAAGGCGCAGCCGCCCGCCGTCGACGACGTCTCCTTCGAAGCGCGTGCCGGAAAGGTCACCGCGCTCCTCGGATGTGCCGGCGCGGGCAAGACCACGGCGCTCAGACTGATGCTCGAACTCCAACAGGGGCGCGGCATCACCTACTTCAGAGGGCGGCCCCTGCACCGGATCGCCCACCCGTCCCGGGAGGTCGGCGTGCTCCTCGGCGATGTACCGGGGCACCCTGCCCGCTCCGTCCGCGGCCATCTTCGGATGCTCTGCGCGGCCTCGGGCGTCCCCGCGCGCCGCGCCGACGAGGTCCTCGAAGTCGTCGGCCTCGTCAACCTCCGCGAAGAGTGCCTCGGCAGGCTCTCGCGCGGCATGGACCGCCGGCTCGGCCTCGCCTGCGCGCTGCTGCCCGACCCGCACACGCTCGTCCTGGACGAGCCCGCCGCCGGCCTCTCCGCCCACGAGGCGCAGTGGTTGCACGGCATGCTGCGCGCCCACGCGCGGCAGGGCGGCACCGTGGTCTTCACCACGGCCGACGCCAAGGAGGCGGCACGCAGGGCCGACCGCGTCGTCACCCTCGACGGCGGCAGGCTCGTGGCCGACCAGGACGCCGGGGACTTCGCCCGCACCCGACTGCGCCCGCGTGTCGCCGTCCGCAGCCCCCAGGCGGGACGACTCGCGTCCCTGCTCGCCAAGGAGGCCCGTGGTGCGCGCCGGTCCGTGGAGGTCGTGCGGGAGGACGGCAACCGCCTCTCGGTGTACGGCTCCACGACCGCCGACATCGGTGAGACGGCCTTCCGCAACGGCATTCTCGTTCACCAACTCGCTGACGAAGTCGGCGACATGGGCCCGGGTGCCGGTACGGGGGCCGGCGCCGGGCCGGCGGAGGCGAGCGGGGTCGTGGCGACCGGGCCACGGGCACGCTGCGAACGCGACGAGACGGACGCCTCGGTGGTGGAGGCGCAGGCCGCGGCGCCCGGGCTGCCGACGGCGCAGTCGGGCACCTCGGCGTCAGCCCCGTCCCCGACCGGGCCGGGCTCCCCGGCACCCGGCTCGCCCGCGGCGGGCAGGGCCGCGATGGCGTTCGGCTTCTCGCCGGCCACGGCGTCGGAGGCCCAGGCGAGTGAACGGGGCTCAGTGCCGGCGGGCTTCTCGGCGGAGGGGCGGGAGTGCGCGGAAGCGGATGCGCTGACGCCGGAGCCGCGCGGGACCGGTCTCGCCTCGGGCGAGGTGGGGCGGACCGCGTCCGCGCTCGCGTCGGCAAAGCGGGTGCAGACGGCCGACGGTGAGCGACCGTCCTACGGGAACGTGCCCGACCTCCGTCCGGGGGCTGAGTGTGCGGAGGCGGCGCGGGACGCCGCGACGGAGGGCGGGCCGCCAAGAGGTGCCCTCCCGGAAGCCGGCGGGACGGCGCACGGAGCTGTGGAGTGCGGCGATGAGGACATGCGCGGCTTGGCCGAAGGAGCGGTCCCCGCAGACGTACTCGCTGGTGCCGACGGCGGCCGGAGCGCCGACGCGAAGGGCACCCACTCCGCGCGAGGCGCCCGCGCCGCGCAGGGCCGGGCCGCGGCGACTCAGGAAGCGAAGGCCGCTGGAACGAGCATCCCCGCGGCGGGCATCTCCGCACTCCGCGCCCGTCTTCCCGGTGCCAGGAATCCGGGCACCCGTCAGATCTGGGCCGATCGCGCCGCCCGTCCTGACGGCGTCCACGCCCTCGACAACCCCTCCGCCCTCCCGCCCCCCATCTCCGTCCGCTCCACCCCTGGTCCCCTCCGCCCTCTGCGCTACGAGATCCGGCGCACCATCGGAATCGGCGCCGGCTTCCTCGCCTGCGCTGCCGTGCTGGCGGTGTCCGTGCTCACCGCCGTACTGCTGGCTCGGCTCGGCCACACCTCGCAGGCACGGCTGTTCGCCGCATGGCCGCAGGAGCTGCCGCTGCCGCCCGCGGCGCTCACGGCGGGGTTGCTCGGTGCGTTGGCCTTCGGGGACGAGTTCCGCCACCCCGCCCTTGCGGCGGACCGCGGCACCGTGCCCCGTCGGCTGGGACTGCTGGCCGCCAAACTACTCGTCTCCGGAGTCACCGCGACGCTGCTCGCCTTTCTCACCCTGGGCTGCGACGCCGAGGCGCTCTACATCGTCTACGGACGGGAGCTGGCGCGAGTTCCCGCGGACTGGCTTTCGCTGGGCGTGAGTTGGTTCGGCCTCCTCATCGGCTGCGCCTGGGCAGGAGTCCTCGCGGCCGGCGTCTTCCGGTCCACCACGGGAGGCCTCGCCGTCGTACTCGCCGTACCTGTCCTCGTCGTTCCCGTCCTGCACAAGGCGATGCAGGGACCCGCCCTGCGTACGGCGGCCGGATTTCCCGGACGGTTGGGGGAGGTGTTCCTGCTCCCGTGGCCCTTCGAAGGGGAGAGGTATGCCCTCGGGCTGGCACGCGTGCTCGCTCAACCCATGGGCGGCGCACTGGTGTTGTCGCTCGCGGCGCTCCTGTGCGCGTACCTGTTCACGACGCTGCGCACCGGTTTCCGGTGAGGGATGAGCGTCCACTTTCGATCTCGCCGCGTGCACAACTCCCCTCAGAAAGCCCATTTCTTTCCGATAAGGCGTCAATTGCGATGGCGTGAGCGATCACCCTTTCGTGTGCTTTTCACCAAAGACCTCAAGGGAGTTGGAAACGGCGCCGACAAAGGTTCCGTGAGTACCCTTGCGCACACCATGATGACCGCCGCCCGCTCCACCGACTCCGGTCTGGCCGGCCCGGGCGAACTCGACCGCTACCCCTACGCCGAGGCCGCCGTGCCCGATCGCGTGGGAACACCCTCCTGGGAGGGTGCGGAACCCGAGCTGGGCCGCGTCGGCAGGCGTGCCGCGGGCAGCCGCGGACGCGGCCTGCACGGCCAACTCGTCCAACAACTGGGACAGATGATCGTCTCGGGCGACCTGGGCGCGGACCGTCCGCTGGTGCCCGAGGAGATCGGCCAGCGCTTCGAGGTGTCCCGTACCGTCGTCCGCGAGTCCCTCCGAGTCCTCGAGGCCAAGGGCCTGGTCAGCGCCCGCCCGAACGTCGGCACGCGCGTGCGTCCCGTCAGCGACTGGAACCTGCTCGATCCGGACATCATCGAATGGCGGGCCTTCGGGCCGCAGCGCGACGACCAGCGCCGGGAGCTGAGCGAACTGCGCTGGACCATCGAGCCGCTCGCCGCCCGCCTCGCCGCCGGACACGGACGGGAGGAGGTGCAGCAGCGCCTGTGCGACATGGTGGAGATCATGAGTCACGCCATGGCGCAGGGCGACGCGCTGACCTATTCGCGCGCCGACAACGAGTTCCACGGCCTGCTCATCCAGATCGCCGGCAACCGCATGCTGGAGCACCTGTCCGGGATCGTGTCCGCCGCCCTCCAGGTGTCGGGCGGCCCGGTGACGGCCTGCGACCGGCCGAACGAGGCGTCCCTCGCGCAGCACGCGCGCATCGTCGACGCTCTCGGCACCGGCGACGGCGCGGCGGCGGAGACGGCCATGCGTCAACTGCTCACGGTCCACCCCGAGGTCGAACGCGTGGTGCCCGCCCCGCGCGAGCACTGACGCAAGCGCTGATCCGTGCCATGAAGGCGATGCGCCCGCCGGTGTGCGTGTCAGCGTGCTTCTCGTGGGTCTCGTGTCGATGCCGGGCTCGGGTACCGGCCGCTGCCGGACCCCGCCGGATCCAGTGCGGATCGGCGGGGTCCGGCGGTGCGACGGGCGGCCGTGGTCGCGGGCGTGACCGGACGCGAGGGCGGCAGTGATCTCCTCTGTCCGTGTCTGACCGTTTTTGTTTGCTTACGGGGTGTGACTCGGGCCACGCGGATTGGGCGTAACACTCGTGGAAACAGCGCGATGACCTAAGAGGTGACAGCCGCGGAGGGAATACGGACGCCATGACAGGCGCTGTGCATCTTCCCGGCCCCCGCCCGCGCCGTCGGCCCATCCCCAGGCCGGTGGTCGGCTCCTGTCCGCAGTGGACGGTGCCGGAAGCCGTTTTCCAACGTTCCGAGAGGTTGTTCGTGTCGGCCAGCACATCCCGTACGCTCCCGCCGGAGATCGCCGAGTCCGTCTCTGTCATGGCTCTCATTGAGCGGGGAAAGGCTGATGGGCAGATCGCCGGCGACGATGTGCGTCGGGCCTTCGAAGCTGACCAGATTCCGGCCACTCAGTGGAAGAACGTACTGCGCAGCCTCAACCAGATCCTTGAGGAAGAGGGTGTGACGCTGATGGTCAGTGCCGCAGAGCCCAAGCGCACCCGCAAGAGCGTCGCAGCGAAGAGTCCGGCCAAGCGCACCGCCACCAAGACGGTCGCGGCGAAGACGGTGACGACGAGGAAGGCCACCGCCACCACGGCCGCCCCCGTGGCGCCCGCCGTTCCGGTCGCAGCCGATTCCGCCGAGGAAGCCGCACCCGCCAAGAAGGCCGCGGCCAAGAAGACGACCGCCAAGAAGGTGGTCGCCAAGAAGACCGTCGCGAAGAAGACGGCCGCCAAGAAGACCGCGGCCAAGAAGGACGACGCCGAGATTCTCGAGGACGAGGTTCTCGAGGACACCAAGGTGGCCGACGAGCCCGAGGGTGCCGAGAGCGCCGGCTTCGTCCTGTCCGACGAGGACGAGGACGACGCGCCCGCGCAGCAGGTCGCCGCGGCCGGCGCCACCGCCGACCCCGTCAAGGACTATCTGAAGCAGATCGGCAAGGTCCCCCTGCTCAACGCCGAGCAGGAGGTCGAGCTGGCCAAGCGCATCGAGGCGGGCCTGTTCGCCGAGGACAAGCTGGCCAACGCCGACAAGCTGGCGCCGAAGCTCAAGCGCGAGCTGGAGATCATCGCCGAGGATGGCCGGCGCGCCAAGAACCACCTCCTGGAGGCCAACCTCCGTCTGGTGGTCTCCCTGGCCAAGCGCTACACCGGCCGCGGCATGCTCTTCCTGGACCTCATCCAGGAGGGCAACCTCGGTCTGATTCGCGCGGTCGAGAAGTTCGACTACACCAAGGGCTACAAGTTCTCCACGTACGCCACCTGGTGGATCCGGCAGGCGATCACCCGCGCCATGGCCGACCAGGCCCGCACCATCCGTATCCCGGTGCACATGGTCGAGGTCATCAACAAGCTCGCGCGCGTGCAGCGCCAGATGCTCCAGGACCTGGGCCGTGAGCCCACCCCGGAGGAGCTGGCCAAGGAGCTCGACATGACCCCGGAGAAGGTCATCGAGGTCCAGAAGTACGGCCGCGAGCCCATCTCGCTGCACACCCCGCTGGGCGAGGACGGCGACAGTGAGTTCGGTGACCTCATCGAGGACTCCGAAGCCGTCGTCCCCGCCGATGCCGTCAGCTTCACGCTCCTCCAGGAGCAGCTGCACTCGGTGCTGGACACCCTGTCCGAGCGCGAGGCCGGTGTCGTCTCCATGCGGTTCGGTCTCACCGACGGTCAGCCGAAGACCCTCGACGAGATCGGCAAGGTCTACGGCGTGACGCGTGAACGCATCCGCCAGATCGAGTCCAAGACCATGTCGAAGCTGCGCCACCCGTCGCGTTCCCAGGTGCTGCGCGACTACCTCGACTAGGTCGCGTCCGTACGACACCGAAGACCCGGTTCCCCACTGCGGGAGCCGGGTCTTCGTGCTGCGCGCAACGGAGCTGTGGATCACTCTGGGTGTTCCGACATCACCCGAGAGCGAGGTTCCCTCATGCGTCCTTCCGTTGCCCGGGCCCTGGTCCGGTCGCTGGCCCTGGCGGCCGCCACAGCCGCCATACCCCTGGTCGGCACGGCCCCCGTGGCCGCTGACAGCGTCGTGGTCGGGGGGTTTCCGATCGACGTCGCACAGGCCCCGTGGACGGTCGCGCTGTCCAGCCGTGACCGGTTCGGAGGTACGCGAGCGGGTCAGTTCTGCGGCGGCGTGGCAGTCGCACGGACCACCGTGCTCACGGCGGCCCACTGCCTCGGCGAGGACGTGCTCGGGGGGCCGCCGGACGCGGTGCGCGACCTCAGGGTCATCGCGGGCCGTACGGATCTGCTGTCGGACAAGGGCGAGGAGATCGCGGTACGGGATGCCCGGGTCAACCCGGGGTACGACGCCACGACCAATGCCGGCGACTTCGCCGTCCTCACCCTCGCCAAGCCGCTGCCGCGCAGCGCGGTCGTCACCCTGGCCGGTGCGGGAGATACGGCTTACGCGCCGGGCACCGAGGCCCTCGTCTCCGGATGGGGCGACACGAGCGGCGGGGGCGCCTACGCGCGCAGGCTCCATGCGGCACGCGTACGCGTGCTGCCCGACGACGCCTGTTCCCGCGCCTATCCGGGCGGCCCGGAGGGCGCCTACCGGGCGGGCAGCATGCTCTGCGCGGGAGAGACCAAGGGTGGCCCCGACGCCTGCCAGGGCGACAGCGGAGGCCCTCTGGTGGCCTCGGGACGGCTGATCGGGCTGGTGTCCTGGGGCAGCGGCTGCGGCAGACCCGGCAGCCCCGGCGTCTACACGCGCATCTCCGAGGTCGCACGAGCGCTGGACGTGTCCTCGGGCGGCCGGGCGGGTTCCGGCGAGTCCTCTTGAGGGGTGCACCAGGCTACGAGTACGGGCGGCGGGGCCCGGGCGGGGGCCCCCGCCCCGTTACACCCGCGTGTGGCGGCGCGGGGGGGGGGGGGGGGGGGGATTAATCCCTCGTGATCGGGAGTGGTGGTGGGAGCGGTGGTCAGCCGGAGCGGCGAGT